>RFIA01000102.1 GCA_003695675.1 Chloroflexota bacterium | reverse complement strand
TTGCCCGGTAGCCGGAGACTTCAGTCTCTGGCGGCATCAATCGATTGTCTATCTTAAACATCGAACGTCTCTTGCCACAACATACGTTAAAAACCTACCTCTGAAAACCCCTCGCCCCTCCCCGTGTACGGGGAGGGGAATCCGTGTCCGTTCTTTGGCGACATGTCTCTAGGCCATGTAGAACGCAGCGCCGCAGAGAAAATCTGTTGGGGCATTGCGTGCAAGCCCGCAACATTTTCATGTGGTGGCACGCAGTGGCATGGGCGTCTCACTATGGTCAGGACAAGTCTCAGACCTATCTCTACACGCAAGCATCCGAAAACAAAAGATGTAAAACCGCAAAGACGCAGAGATTGCAAAGAAAAACGAAACAATTCAACGCGAAGACGCACAGGACACTGAGAACACGCACGAAAATATGCTTTGCCTCTTTGCGCCTTTGCGTTGAATCGCTTTACTTTTGCATTCGCCGACAGATGACCTGAGCAGCTACGTTTTAATTTAGTGACGCGGTGTAGTGGTGCGGTGTAAAGTTGTCAGCCACCCAAGGTTTCGACATACACGTCGTAACCGAACAGCTCATCAACTTCTGACGGCAAAACATCGCAGTTGCAATACTCGACGCCATTCATGCACTGCCCACATTCCGGGCAGGGGATGCAATCTTCTGGCGAAGCGCAACCGCAGTCGGGATATAAGCGCGGTATACGTTCTTCATATTGTGTGGGGTTCCATTCAGCTACCATTTCAGAGCCTCCTTCTGGTACATTTAATCGATTGATGATAACGATTAATGATGCCGGAGAAGTCATCATGCTCTACACGTATTATAGCATAATTTGGGCGCAGCACGCCGCCGAATAACCCCAATGCCATCAATTTTGGTGATATTTCATCAATTGCTACGGCCCAAGCAACTGCCACAATTGCCGTGTCATCCGGCGGCTGCGCATGTTGATATTGACGAGGAAAGCGGTGATGAGAAAATACGCGAAGACGAGCAATATCAGATAAGTCGGCGGAGGAGTGAACTCAAAGAGGCTCGGACGAAGCATGAAGGTGCTTATCGTGAAAATGCCGAGCGCCCCGCCCAACAAGAAGACGTCGAAGCGTGCCCGGCAAGTTGATGTGTCTAAGATGTCGATGCCGTTGATATTATAGAAAACAATCAAATTAAACAGCGTGATGAAGAGGATTAAGGTGCTGCGAGCAATTTCAAGATCGCGCCCGGTGATGAGATAGACAAACCAATACAGGGGGATCATCGTCAGGGCGCCGATAATACCGGCGATGATACTGAAGTCGAGTACATCATGTCGGAAGTCTTTCATCGGGGCCGGTCGTAAAATGCGGAACGCAATCACCGCTGCTGGGATATTGACCGTCCCGAACGATGCCCAACTGATATGGATCGGATTCAGCGGGAAGGGCAGCGTCATAAACCCGGCGATGAGGATCACAAGCAGACTCCAAATATTTTTGGCGAGGAACATCTTCGTCACGCCGTACATAATTTGTGTGATGCGTGTGCCACTTTGAAAAGCGAATGGCAAGGTTGACAGGGCATTATTGAGTAGAACGATTTCGGCGACATCTTTCGCCATTTGCGCCCCATCGTTCATCGCAATCGCGAGATTGGCTTGTTTGAGCGCCGGCACATCGTTGACGCCATCGCCGACCATCGCCACATACTCGCCATCATCTTGCAATGCGCAGACAATTTTGCGTTTTGTCTCCGGTTCGATGCGAGCGAACAACTGCGAATGCCGCACAGCACTGACGAAGTCGGCATCGGGCAGCGCTTCCAACACATCGCCGGTGTAACACATCTCGCCCGCGAGACCGGCCTGTTGTGCAATCGCTTTGACCGTTGCCAAATTGTCGCCGGAAATGACTTTGAGCGCGATATTTTCATCGCGGAAGGCTTGAAGCGTGTCTCGAATATCATCGCGGACGCGGTCGCTCATCACAATCAACGCGGCGGGACGACACGAGCCATCGACTACGCTGTTATGATGCAGAGGGCGATCCGAATGTGCCAACGCGAGCACTCGTAGACCACGCGCCGCCAATTCTTCGGCACGCGCCGCCGCTTGTTGTGCTTCAGGCGATTGCAGGACGCGCTCCGGCGCACCGAGAATGAGTGTCTCAGTTGGCAAGGTAATCGCGCCCCATTTTCGTGTGGCGTTGAAGGGAATCTCGTCCACTTTAGTCGGCGGTGGGGTGTGATTGTTCTCGCCCATTGCGGCTTGCACATACGTGCTAATGGCGTTTGCGGTCGGGTTTTGATACGAGAGATTGGCCGTGTAATGATAAAGTTTGTGGCAAATATCCTCGACTGTGTGATTGTTGAGCGGGAGCACATCGGTCACGACGAGATTATTCTCGGTAATCGTGCCGGTCTTATCGAAGCACAGCACGGTGACATTCGCCAATGCTTCGACAGCATTGAAACGTTGTATCAAGGTTTGCCGTCGGCTGATGCTGATTGCGCCATACGACAACGAGAGAATCGCGGCCAGCACGAGTCCCTGTGGCACAAGACTTGTGACGAAGACAACCAAATTTTTGATGATTTCGAGGAAGACCTCGCTACGCATGATGCCGGTGACGACGAGCATCGGCACAAAAAACGCCGTCGCGAAAACAGACAATTCGATGATGGTGGCGATTTTTTTCTGCGTCGGAGTCAACTCGTTTTTGAAGGCTTTCGCTGTTGAATTCAGGCGATTGATGGTGCTGTCTGCGCCGACTTTGGTAGCAATCATGACGCCCTTCCCGGCGACACAAAACGAGCCGGAATACACCATATCATCGACATCTTTGAGGACGACATCTGATTCGCCGGTGAGATGTGCTTCATTAATTTCAAGCGCCTCGCTGTACAAGATACGCCCATCAACGACGATTCGATGGCCGGGTTCAATCGGAATCACGTCATCAATCACAATGTCTGTCGGCAAAATTTCGACCAATGTATTGTCGCGCCACACATGAATTTTGGAAACCGAAAGCGCGGCTAGGCGGTCGAGTTTTCGCTTGGCGATGATTTCTTGAATCATGCCGGTGAAAGCGTTGATGATGACGCTGAAACTCGCGAAAAAAGCCGTCCCGTATTCACGGAAGGCGAGCACAATCACCAAGAGCACAAACAATGTGATATTGAACAGATTGAACAAATGCGAGCGTGCGATTTCCCAATACGTGCGGCCAACCCGCGCCTCGAATGCGTTGATGTCGCCACGCTGCGCACGTTCAGCGACTTCAGCGCTCGTTAAACCTGCGTAGGGAGAGGGAGGTGATGTGGCTTGAGTCATCTCGGACGAAATCGATGGCATGAACGATCAATCGAATTTAGAGCTTGCAAACAAGGGATATATTTCCTGAAGGGCGACCTGTTGAGCTGCCTGACAGATGTGATTTTGCCTATGAACCAAAACGGTTAATTTTAACATTTCGCATATTCTTTACTATATACTATACACTAACCCGCCAGCATTGATGAAGTTGCTTTATTGTTAGAACTTCGTCGTTCAGCGAAAGTGATCAATCATGACGACTGCCGCAGGCGCACAGACAACGCCGCGATTTCGCGCTCAAGTTCGGGCGGATATTGTTGTAGGCCGGGTTGGATGTCGTGCGGCAAGCCGTCCATCATCCACGTCAAGCCGCGCAGCATGATGGCGCTGTAATGGTCGAAGAGGTCGTTGTCGAGTTCGTGTTCTTCAACCGCGAGATTGAGCAGGTTGCCCCGCGCCAACAAATAAAAATGTGTCGTGGCGAGATCAAATCGTTCGATATGGGCTTTGATACGGCGATGCGGTTGTTGGTAAAGCCACGCGATGTCGAATTCGTCGCGGCTGTGCCCGGCATTGCAGACGATTGCACCCGGTCGGACATGCGGCAGGTTGTCGCTGTGCAAGACGTGGGTTGCGCCCGTCGCCGTCACAATAATCTCGCAATGCGCGAGGCCATCTTCAAGCGAGACCGTCTCGCAGCCGAAATGACGCGCTTCGAGGGCGCGTATTGGATTGGTGTCGGCGACAAAAACGAGTGCGCCGAGATTGCGGGCGCGTTCGGCAATGCCTTTTCCAACCGGGCCGTATCCTACGACGAGGACACGCTTGCCGAATAAACTCAACGATGTCACACGGCTGAAGGCCGGCCAAAGACCATTGCCGACACCGAGTCGATTTTCGAGCCGATTCTTGAGCGGGATGCTGTTCCACTCGAAGACGGGGAAGGGCAACGCACTATCTTTCAGCGACATCAGGCCGCTTGTCGTCGCTTCTAAGCCACCGACCACGCGCGAATCGTTTGCATATCGTTGCGTTACTTCGCCGCCGGTATCGCACAAATACATCGCATCGGCGGCACGCATCGATTGCAAATTTTCGTGATACTCGTCGTCGCTCATGCCGCTTTTCGCATACACCGTGAGTCCCCGCGTGGCGAGATAAGCGGCGGTTGCATCGTGTGTGCTGTCGGGGTTGCACGCCCCGACTGTCACCCGCGCACCCGCCTCGTGCAATGCTAACAGGAAGGTCAATGCATTGAAGGTGACGTGCATCCATATCGCGACTGTTTTGCCCGTATAACCGGTTTGCAGTGTTTTGCGGATGTAGTGCTCGGTTATCGGGGTGATGTAACGCTGCCACGCGAGGTCTTCTTGTGTGATGTGCGCCGCAAGCGCCGCGTCTTTGATACGTGAAGGTGACATTGTGGCGCAACCTACAACGCCGCTTCTTCATCAACGACATAACGCGATATTTCGGGGTCTTTCGCCGCGTATTCAGCCAACTTCGCGTCCATCGCTTTCGTGTGTTCAGCTTCAACGTGGCGGTCAAGCGCTTCTTGCGATTCCCATTGCCCGAATACAAAAAAAGTATTGGGATCGCTTATATCGACATAAAATTCGTAACGGATACAACCCGCCTCTTCGCGAGACAATTTCGCAAATTCTATCGCTTGAACAACAGCGATAGCGCGTTTTTCCGCTTTGATTTTGACTCGCCCGGCAATCATAATCGTCATGTTGATGTCCTCCGGTGTGTAGATATGGGATATACTCGATTGACCATTCTCCACGTGATTATATCAAATGCAACAACACCATCACCAAGCCATCGGTTCGCAAAGGTGAACCATCGGCGCAATTAAATGGGAGGCGCAAGAAGAATCACATGACGACGAAAAAGCTCGACCGCCGTGTACGACGCACACGGCGAATGCTGCGCGACGCATTGCTTGAATTGCTGCGCGAAAAAGAATATGACAACTTGACTGTGCAAGACATCACCAACCGGGCAGAGCTGCGCCGAGCGACCTTCTATTTGCATTACAAAGATAAGGACGCATTGCTCGTCGCCGTTTTGATGGAGACTTTCGATGCGCTTGTCGAAGAACTCGAACCGGTCATGCAAAAGGATGTCATCGCGGGCAAGACAAGTCTCGCGACGTATCGCGCGTTGTATATGCACATGGCTGCTCATGCCGACCGTTATCGCTTCATCTTCACCGAACCGGGCACGACAGCCGTTGCCCGCAAAATTCGTGACTATCTTGCTGGGCATATCGCCCGTTCGTTGCGCGAATTGGCTGCCGATGCCGTCACATTGCCGGTGGACGTAGTGGCGCATTATATCGCCGGTTCAGAACTCGCGCTGATGACATGGTGGCTCGAAAATGACCAGCCCCATTCACCCGATGACATGGCACAGATGACACAGCAACTCGTGTTCAACGGCGTGCGCGGCCTCATTCGTGACGCTGGGTGATGAATTGTAATCGTTCAGACCGCTTGAAAATAAAACGATTTGAAGCCGCAAAGACGCCGAGATCACGAAGAAAATTAACGCGCAACCTGTTCATCATCCTTTGCGTATAGCATTGTAGAATGTACACTATAGTCTATGTAGGAGCACTCACATGTCCGAACATGAGAATAACACATCGCAAACAGAAGAAGCTCGCCACGAAGTTGAAGACTCGTTGAAGGCATTCATTCATCATCAACGCCGTGCGTATGAAGAAGCGGGCAAGGCGATTGAGTCGTTGTTGCCCGAAGGCTTCCGCACACACAGCAATGAAGCGCGCAAAGAATTCTTCAACAGCTTCAAAGTGTTGCTCGATGTCGCCATCGATGGGCTAGAGCGTATCGGCAAAGAAGTCGAAGATATTGTCGAACATGAAGAAGATGATGACAGCGATGCCTCGGCCAATGGCAACGCCAAGTCGCGCATTGAGGTGGAATAATCACCGACCGCTGCGACATTGCCGTAATAAATACCTCGCGAACACACCATTCTGCGCTAGAATAAACATGGTGGCAGCATCAATGCACGGCCACAAAAGAAGATTGTTTTGACCGCAGCGCCCTAACGAAATGCGCTCTGCGGTTTTGCGGTTTACTGATACGAACATAACTTTATAAACATGAACATACTGCTCTCTATGAGACCGTTCACATGATACCCTGTGTAAGGACAGGTCTCAGACCGTCCTTACAAGCCGTTTGCATAGATTGAAAGTTTACTTTGTTATGATTGCCTCAGTAAGCATGTTGATTTCAAGGAGTATACAATGCGCCGAATGTTCTGGTTGATGATCGTGTTGGCTTTATTGTCGCTACCGTCTCTCGCTTCAGCACAAGACATCATCGGCCCGCAGGTTTATCCGCCGGGCATCAATCCATTGACGGGGCTGCCTGTTCCTAATCCTGAGATTCTCAACCGTCGCCCGATGGGTGTCAAAGTCTCGAACAGCCCCGCGATTGTCCGCCCGCAATATGGTTTGAATAGCGCAGACATCGTGTGGGAACATTTGCTTGAGGGGGGCGTGACGCGCTTCACGGCCTTTTTCTTGAGCGAAGATGTGCCGCGAGTCGGCCCGATTCGCAGTGCGCGTTTGGTTGACATCCCCCTCGCCCATATATACGGCTCATTCCTCGCTTATTCTGGGATGAGCACCGGCACACTCGACAGTATGCGAGCCGACCCCGTGATGATTTCGCGTTTGATTGACAATCGCAGCTGCCCGCCGATGTGTCGTATCCCGCGCGAAGGCGTCGCCTTTGAACATACGTTGTTCGGCGAAACTGCCGGGATGTACGTTCAAGCGCAGCAGGTCGGTCGTAATACCACGCCTGACCTTGTGTCCGGCATGGCCTTCAGCGAACTCCCACCGAGTGGTGGCGTCTCGCTGAACGCGCTCAATGTGATTTATCGCAATGCCGAAACCGGTTGGGAATATGACCCCTTCAGCGGTCGATGGTTGCGCAGTCAAAATGGCGAGGAACATTTTGATGCACTCAGCGGGTCGCGCATCAGCGCGGCGAATGTCGCCATCGTCGAAGCCAACCACATCGAGCAACCTTTCACGTATGACGGTTATTGGGGCAACGGCAACTTTGCTTATGCAGCCGACTTGATTGGCAGCGGACGGCTGTATTTGTTGCGCGATGGGCAATATTTCACCGGGCAGTGGCGACGTAGCGGCCCATTCGCACCATTGACTTTTGTCGACGCGAACGGCGTCCCGTTACCCTTCAAACCGGGCAATACGTTCTTCAATTTGGTGCCGCGTTGGGTAGACGGTTATCAACTCGAATTTTTCCTCAGCAATGCCCCCAACGGCAACATCACCGTCAACAATGCGAATTTACGCACCGGGCCGGGGCAAGCCTATCGCAACCCCACTGTTGCCCAAGCTGGGGCGAGTTTCCCCGTCATTGGGCGTAACAACGTCGGCGATTGGGTACAGGTGCTGCTGCCGGACGACAGCACATTGTGGGTCTCGACGAGTATCATTTCGCTCAACGGATTCGATGCTTTGACGCTGCCGATTTCGCGGCCATCGAACGAACGTTAGGTGAATCTTTTTATTTTCTTTTGACGTAACTACTCAGCATACAGGCATCAATCGAGCAGGATGAAACGCTATTGAACCATCAAGAGCGCCAAGAAAAGCTCGACAAGAAAATTGGTGCATGTAGGGGCGCAGCGCGCTGCGCCCCTACAAAAAAACACGCAACGTATTCATCATCGTGCAACCTTTATGACCTCTTTGCGTTCTTTGCGCCTTTGCGGTTTTTTAAATTATTTTCCGGACTCTACCTGAAGTGACCACAAGAAGCTGCGTGAATTACACAATCACGGGTTGACTCAGCGGCTTCAACGGGAGGGTGAAGCTAAAGGTTGACCCACTGTCATCTTTGCTTTCGACCCATATTTCGCCGCCATGCGCTTCAACTGCTAGGCGACAGAAGGCCAATCCGAGACCAAAACCTTTAACAGCGCCGCTGGTTTTCACACGGCTGAACTTGTCGAAAATCTCATGCTGAATGTGAATGGGGATACCCGGCCCGGTATCTTGAACGCTGATGCGAATGCGGTCTTCAAATGCTTCAGCATACAAGGTCACGCGGCCCTTTTGCGGCGTATACTTGATGGCATTCTCAAGCAGATTGGTCACCACTCGTTGGATCATGTTATCATCGACTTCTATCATCGGCAGCTCATTGGGCAAATTGAACGCCAGCTTGATTTCTGCTTCTGCGGCCATTGGCTGCACGAGTTCGATAGCTCTGGCAATGATGTAATGCAACGAGGTTTGCTTACGCTTGAGCACAGCCTTGCCTTCTTCGAGGCGCTGCATGTCGAGCAAATTGTTAATCAGCCGCGAGAGTTGGCGCGAACTGCGTACCGCAACCTGCAAAATATCGGCGAGGTTGTCGTCATCATAATTTGCCAGTTGACGGGCGAGTGCGGACAAGCTGCTCTGTACTGTATGCAATGGGCCACGCAAATCATGATAAATCATCGCCGTCAGGTCGTTGCGCAATTGCTCCGCTTCGATTTGCCGGCTCATATCTTGCTCAACCCACTCGATGACATCTTGCTCCTGCATGGTGATGCGCCGCGCCCGTACCGTGACGGGTATCGGGTCGCCGTTCAACTTCCACGCAGTGGAACGAAATTCAACCGCATCACCGCGTCGCAGCGATGCGTAGCGATCTTGGCCGATTGGCCCCGTGCCGAGACGGTGTATCGATGTGATGCGTTCGCGCAACAATTCATCGCGTGTGTAACCGAGAAATTGGAGCGCTTGTTGATTGGCATCAATCACCAAGCCGTCAAGATTGGTCAAAATAATCGGGACGATGGCGTGCTCAAAGAGTGCATGATAGCGAGTCTCTTTGTAGTTGATGACTCGTGAATTTATATTGATGATGCCGCGCATCGCGGCGAGATTGATGTCCGCGACGGCTTCTAACATGTGGACAATTTCGTCACTGAAATAATCAACAACCGGATGAATCAGCGTGATGACACCGTAATTACGACCATTCTTTTTCAACGGAATCCCGACTGCCGAACCGCTTTGGGGAATATGCGGGGCGGTTGGTAATTGTGGCCAACGCGGGTCGTGGGCGATGTCCCGAATGACAATCGTGCGGTGCCCATGATACACATAACCGATTAGGCCTCGTGTCAGCAATAGATTCCAGAAGTTGCGCATCGATTCAGCATTTGCCTCTGTGCTAAGCATGACACCTTCATCAACCGTGCCATTGTTATTGAACGTGAGCATACACCCATGCTCAATTTCCAATGCTTCGCCAATCATCGACAAAACGGTTCGCAAAATTTTCTCGGTACTCAAATCCTGTGCGAAAAGTTCGCCGGTGATTTTACACACCCACTCTAAGCGTTGTCGTTCATTCATTGTACAATTGAACTCGCGTTATTTTCGATGAATCGTCCGTCAAATTTCTTTTTGCCTAACACAGATTATCGCCGATTGTGCATAATCTCGAAGATCAGTTTTTTGTACACTTTTTCTGGATTGTCTTTGTCAAACGGGATTTTCTGACGACTTTTCTTCAAGTTTTCTGGCAATTGTGGCACCGGGCGATAAATCAACGAGATAATCGGCTTCTCACGGTTGTAGAAATAATGGTGTTTTAGGCGTACTTGACGCTCTCGCATCGCCGTCGGCGAAACAACAACCACCATCAACCAACACTCACGCAGCGCCTGTTCAACAGCAGCCATCCAATCTTTGCTGCCTTCGGTCAGATATTGGTCTGTCCACACATCGATTTTGGCATCTTGAAGATACATCACCATCGGCGCGACGACTTGCCAATCAGCGCGGGAATAAGCGATGAAGACATGATTTTCCAACACGCCGGGCAGCAAGCCGGTGCCGAGTTTTGATGTTTTCGTTTGTACAGAGCTGCCAATAATATTGCGCTTGAGTGTATCGGTATCGTTGGCTTGAAACTGCACACGATATTCGTCGGTGTCTTCTCTCGCCTTAAAGTCGATGGGTGCCGGTTTATGTCGGACATCCGACGGTTGCATCGTGTAATGCAAACGCACCTGTGCGCCGAGTTTGATAATATCGCCCGGATGCAACTGTTCGGCTACGCTCAAGCGCGTTCCATTGAGCCATGTGCCATTCGTCGAGCCGACATCTTCAATCAGGTATCCTTGCGGCTTTTTTTGCATTTTGACGTGACGACGGCTGACTTCCGGGTCTTGAATCACAATATCGTTGGCGAGGTCGCGGCCAATCGTGTACGTTTCGTCCGTCAACTTAAAGACGACCTCCGGGTCTGTGCCGCGCACCACAACAAGATACGGATGTTTTTCCTCAGGTTGTGTATCTCCGTCTGGTTGTGTTTCAGTGTGTTCGGGGTCATATTCAAATGTGATTGAGTTGCCGAGTTCGATCAGGCAAGATGTCCGTAACAGGCGGCTGCCTTCAAGCCGTTGTCCATTGATAAAGGTGCCATTCACCGAGCCAAGATCATGAATTTCATAATCATTCATCACCTGAATGAAACGGCAGTGATGCCGGCTAACTTCATAGTCTTCGATAATAATATGATTTTTATTGCCGCGTCCGAGTGTGGTCACTTCTTTCGTGATTTGATAAACCCTACCGGAGTAAGGCCCGCGACGCATGGTTAAACGTGCCATAAGAACTATCCGAAATGATAAAGGTTGATGACTGCAAACAGAATGGTTAAAGTATCCCCTTTATAACTTGTAAAGCGAAAACAATCTGATGTGTCGGCCAGTCTGTTCGATGATGAATGAATAAATGAAGACGGCGCTACCGCTACTTAATTTATACTCTATCTTAACAAATGCTGCGTCTTAAGAAAAGCACTTTAGAACAAAATCCTAACGTTATGACAAATTTGATACAATCTATGTCGAATTTTCCGGTGGTGGCAGATAGGGCGGAGCATCGATCAATGCAGTCAAATTGGTGATGTCGTTGCGCGGAATCATGTAGATCGTCGTGTCGTCGTCGTTGCGCAGTGCATAATAACGATTGCCCGACGGATTTTGCCTGCCGATGCGCAATGTGAATTGCGTTTCGTCCGCCGTCATCATCGATAGCATGAATGCCGGTTCGTCTAAACCGAAATCGGTCAAGTCTTCGGTGATGAAGCCATCGACAGCGATCAACCCGACCAGATCGCCAATCGTATTGGCAATCAACAACGGGTCGGGGGCAGTGCCGGGATTTTCAACCGCTTCGCTGATTTGCCACGCACCCTCTTCGCGCTGCATGATGAGCAGGGTGTCGTTGTGATTGTCCCGCATTTCAACACGGATAACCGATGCTTGATTGAGCGACGGGAATAACGGCCCCGCGAGTGGATTCGGTGTTTCGGGCGTTGCGATACGACCGGGTAACAAATCGTCCTCACTTGCTTCATCACCGACCGTCAAAATCAGCGCCGCCGCGATGATGGCGATACCGACAACGAGTAGGATCAATGTGCTCAGGTTGAGACGCATAGTGATGATGCTCCGTTAGCGTGTCGCTTCTTTTTCGCGATTATTCCACCATACCAAGCCGCCGATGATTAAAATGCCAAGCGGCATCAAGACGGTCGTCAGCGTGCGAATTGTCCGCAAATCTTGATCGGTTGCGAAAATTTGTTGATCTTGTGGCAGGCGGTCGCGCACGAGGGTGACTTCGCTGAAGAATTCATCGAAGTGCGACGCCCATACAAGGCTGTTGAAAACCGCCGGTAAATTGGCAACGCTGTTGACATCAGAATACGCATTGATGGCGAGTGATTGACTGCCGAACAACACGACTCGCGAGTCGGTCACGCTGTTCTCGGCGGCGGCGGCCAACACAAAGGGGCCACGCGGGTCGTCATCGCCTTGACTGAAGTCGTTGTTGAGGATACGTGTGAAGTCGGTCGTCGCGTAAGAATTGGGACTCGACATCATCAATTCGGTCATGATGACATTTCGCGGGCGAGTCGGCGCCAGTTCGATGCTGTGCGGCAGTTCAAAGATGGCGAAACTCTGCTCGGCAGCGAAATTGCGCGTGATGTAATGCCCGCCGTCGAAGTCGGTTACGAATGGAAAAGCCGGATTCTGTGAGGCTTGCACCGGGTCGATCACGAGATCATTGTTGAAGCGCAAACCGACCGTCTCGAAGAGATAATCCCCGAGTCGTTCGTCAGTTGCCAGCGAGATATTGTCTTCATTGATGCTTGGCGCAGCGAAGATGATCAAATTGCCGCCATTGTCGAGATAATCGCGCACGATCTCGAATTCGATGTCGGCCAACGGTTTGCTGCCCCCGGCGATGACGAGCACTTCGCCATCGGCTGCCGGGTCATTGAGCGTAATCTCACTCTGCGGACTCGTCAAGTCAACCAATGAAATTTCTTCGACCGTCCAACCGCGCTGCCGCGACATGACATCGCGCAAGATGAACATGCCGTTATCGTCTTGCCCGTCAAGTGCGAGACTATTTTCGACGCGGAGAAAATAGGCGCGGAAGTCGCCCGGTGTGGCGAGCCGTAAAATCGCATTGGTGATGTTCTCTTGCTGCAAGCCATCGACGACCTGCCCGTTCGCAATATCCGGTTCGCCATTGGCATCGAGTCGTGTGACGGCGACTTGCCCGGAGAATGTGATGCCATATTGCTGTGCGAGGACGGGATTGCGATCTAAATCGACCTGTTCGTAACGGATTTTGCCGTTGCTCGCGGCGACAAAATCGTCAAATAAAACCGCATCTTGGTCGCGTCGCCCGGCGTTGACGACATCGTAGAAGGCCAGTATTTGCACATCGGGCGCGTCCGGTGCGCTGCTCATCCGCGCAATTGCATCTCGCGCCGAGTCGTTGAGCGAGAAAATGTCACGCTCGGTCAAGTCGATGCGGATGCTGTTGTCGCGCACGATGACGTAAAGCGCGCCGAGCGCCGCGAGAAACACAAGCGTCACCAGCAAGCTCGTCCCGCCGTATTTCGCCGTGCGCCCGGTGACGATAGCGCTCAAGTGGTCAGGCGCGTTGATCGCCCATGCGACGAGGCCGACGACCGCGACAACCAACGCAGCGCTACCCACTGTGCCGAGTTCGCCTTCAAGCAACCAAATGACGAATGCAGCCAACAACGCCAGCCCGACAACGATGAGCGGATAATGGGGCGGGACGTAATACAGATTTTCGTCTTCGTCAATGTAGTCGTGTTCAGCAATCGGTTGTTCGTCATTCATGAGCGCCACCGCCTGACCTCAACAATGCGTGTGGTGATGAATAAACCCGCAATCATCATGAAGATGAAATACAAAATATCTTCGGCGCGGATGATGCCCTGCGCCATCGTGAAGGTGTAATGTGCCCGCAAACCGAGTTCGCGGATGACTTCGGCGACGACAGAATTTTGCTCACCGGTGTTCGATAAATTGGCGAACCATGCCGCGGCGATGTCTGCCAACCATAAGACGAGGATAGTCGCCGCGCCGAGAAATGCCGCCACGATTTGATCCTCGGTCACAGCAGACCAAATGAGAGTCATCGCTAACACCGCGCCGCCATATAACCACGCGCCGAAATAGGCGCCGAAAGCGATCCCGGCGTCCGGCACGCCGATACGCCACAAAATACCGGCATATACCAATGTCAGCGCGAGCAGCACAGTGTAATATAACCACGCCGCAAGAAATTTGCCGACGATGAAGTGCCATTCTTTCATCGGCAAGGTCATCAAAATTTCGAGTGTACCTTCGCGGGTTTCTTCGGCCAACAAGCGCATCGTCAGCAGCGGCGCGATTAGAAACAAGAGGAAGGTGAACAAACCGGGGATAAACGTCATGATGACATCCGCGGGGGCATTTTGATTGTTGCGCGTCACGGTGTCGTTGAACAACAAGCCGAAGAACAATGTCAACGCGAAGGGAATCGCGTATGCAATCGGTGAGCGAAAATAGAGCGCAACTTCACGTTTGAATACAGCGAGGATACTCCTCATCCGATAAATAGCTCCTTCTTCATCTGAAAAGCGCAATGATTAAACCGCCAAGAGCGCCAAGAATTAAGCAAAAGATGCAAGGCTTGGTATTTGTCTCGAATCCCGTCAATACATCTGTTACAATAACAAACAATCTTCCAAAAGATGAGTCGTATGTCAATTATGGGGCCAAAAACGCCGCTTGACCTTGAACAGCATCGCGAACCGTTGCTGAATATTTTATCTGCTGTGGTGGAGTCGCCACAACTCAGTCGCAAACAGATGAATCGCCTGTTGCGCGAGAATCCCAAAGATGGCGACGGGTTTTACAGCCGCGATGAGTTGATTCGCGCCTATCGAGAATTCGCCGGTGATTATGGCCTGCCGTCGTATGATGCGGCGGTCATCGAACGCTTGCGCCGCAAACCGGTGCGCACAAGTTCCGGTGTGACGCCGGTCACAGTTTTGACGAAGCCGTTCCCGTGTCCCGGCGAGTGTATCTTTTGCCCGAACGATGTGCGAATGCCGAAGAGTTATCTCTCCGACGAACCGGGTGCGCAACGTGCTGAGCAAAACAGCTTCGACCCGTATCTTCAAACGTATACGCGCTTGATGACTTATCATAACACCGGGCACCCCACTGATAAGGTCGAAATCATTATACTCGGCGGCACATGGTCATTTTATCCCGAAACCTATCAAATTTGGTTTATCAAACGCATTTTTGACGCTATGCACGATTTTGGCAAGGGTATCGACCGCCGCGCCGAAGTCGAAGACGCCTTGCGCGAAGCGTCGCAACTGCACCCAGAACGTAATGCCGTCAATGTGACTGTGCGAGGTCTCGCCCTGTCACAGACGTATAATCAGGTCGTGCAATCGGTGTATCACGACGAGATGACGCGCTCACGCGATATAGCACAAGCTATCGGACGCGGCGAACGCGAACGCTCGCCGATTGACGAATACGCGACGTGGGACGAACTCGAAGCGGCGCATCGCGAGAACGAAACCGCGCCGTGTCGCTCGGTCGGCCTCGTGATTGAAACACGACCCGACCACATCAGCGTCGAAGAAGTGCTGCGCGTCCGCCGGCTCGGCTGCACAAAAGTGCAAATCGGCTTTCAGAGCTTGAACGACGCGGTGTTGCGCGTCAACAAGCGTGGCCACGATGTCGCCGCGACGCGCCGTGCTGTCAAGTTGCTGCGGCAGGCGGGCTTCAAGATTCATGCCCATTGGATGCCGAATCTTTATGGCTCATCGCCCGCCGCCGACATCGAAGATTATCAACGCATGTTCAATGACCCGGATTTTTGCCCAGACGAACTCAAGATTTATCCGTGCTCGCTGATCGAAAGCGCGGAATTGATGCAGCGTTATCAAGATGGCTCGTGGCGACCGTACACGTATGATGAACTGCTGCATGTGCTGACAAATTGCTTCCGCCACACCCCAGAGTATTGTCGTCTGACTCGCGTCATCCGCGACATTCCTTCGACCGATATTGTCGATGGCAATCATCTGACGAACTTCCGGCAGATTGTCGAACGTGAGTTGAACTCGCGCGGCGAACGCAGCCGCGACATTCGCGCTCGCGAAATCCGCCATCGGCAAGTGAAGATTGATGACTTGCATCTTGACGAAGTGTGGTACGACGCGAGTTGTGGTCGCGAAGTCTTCCTGCAATTCATCACCGATGAAGGCGACATCGCCGGATTTTTGCGTTTGTCACTCCCGACAGAACCCCCAATTACCGACGAACTGCGCCATGCCGCGATGATACGCGAAGTCCATGTGTATGGGCAGTCGGTTGAAATCGGCGACGCCGGTGAAGGCCGCGCCCAACACGCCGGTCTCGGCACGCGCTTAATTGAACGCGCTGTCGAAATCGCCCACGAACGAGGTTACAAATATCTCGCCGTCATCTCTGCCGTCGGCACCCGCGATTATTATCGCAAGCGTGGCTTCGCCGACGCGACTTTATATCAAATTCGTGAATTGTGATTGCACATGACGAATCGGCAACAGGCAACAACTGACCGTAAAACGAATCCGCTCAGCGCTGATATTCGCTTGTTGGGCAATTTGCTGGGTCAAATTATTCGCGAACAAGAGGGTGATGCCGCCTTCGATCTTGTCGAACAGGTGCGTCATACCGCGATTGCACGTCGGCAGGGCGATATTGACAAAACTGACGAACTACGCCGCATCATCGACGAGACCGGACTCGATGCCCGCAATGTATTGATTAAAGCCTTCGGCAATTATTTTCAGTTGATTAACATCGCCGAAGACCAACAACGCATCCGTGTTTTACGACAGCGCGAGGCAGAGGGCGAATTGAGCGAGTCGATTCACGCGGCTGTTCACCAACTACGCGACGCCGGTGAAACGGCGGATGATGTTCGGGCGTTGCTCGAACGGATTCGCGTGCGCCTCGTCTTCACGGCGCATCCGTCTGAGGCGAAGCGGACTGAAGTGCTCGTCAAGTTGCAGCATATCTCTGCGATGATGAATGAGCGCGACAGCAAAAATCTGCTGCCGCGTGAACACCGGATGCTTGAGGCGGCCTTGCTCGAAGAGATAGAGGAATTGTGGCAAACACGCCCGACTCGTTCAACGCGCAAAACGGTCGATGATGAGGTGGACTTCGGCATTTACTTCATCAAGTCGGTGGTGATGGATGTGCTTGTCAATATTTATGATGACCTGCGCGATGCGTTGTCGCTGTACTATCCGGCTGAAGATTGGAGCGAATTGCCGCCGTTACTGCGCTTTGCTTCGTGGATCGGCGGCGACCGCGACGGCAATCCGAATGTGACGCCGGGCGCGACTCGCCGCACCGTTGCGAAATTGCGCGAAGCCGCACAAAGCGCTTATCTGCCGGAAATCGACACCTTGCGCGATCATTTGACGCAGTGGACGGATGATGTCGGCGTGTCGGACGAATTGCGCAAAACGGTCGAGGCGAGTCTCGGCACACAAATCACCTACCCGGGTGAATTATATCGGCATCGCATGGAGCGGATTCACGAAAAACTCGAAAGCGGTGTATATCGCGATGGCGATTCTCTGCTCGCCGATTTGCGTATGGTACAGCGCAGTTTGCAAGCGCATCGCGGGATTCATGTCGCCAATGGTTTGCTGCGGCGTTTGATCGACAAAGTGGCGTTGTTCGGTTTGCATCTTGTGCCGCTCGACATCCGCGAAGATGCACGATTGCATTCGGCAGCAGTCGCTGAATTATTCAAGCATTACGGCATTGCTGAAGATTATGCCAGCCTGCCCGAAGATGAAAAACAGCGCTTGCTCATCCACGAAATCAATAACCCGCGCCCATTGTTCCCGCCGCAACCGAATCTCTCGCACACGACCAATCTCGTCATCGAGACATGGCGCATGATGGCCGACCTACACCACGAGTACGGCCCACTCGTCATCGACAGCGCTATCGCGAGTATGAGCCAAGAAGCCAGTGATGTCCTCACGATGTTGTTGTTTGCCACCGAAGTCGGCATCGCGGATGACCTCGACATCGTGCCATTGTTCGAGACGATTGACGATTTGCGCCACGCTTCGGCGGTGATGCAGGCGTTGTTCGTCAACCCGGTGTATCATGCCCATCTCGCCGTGCGTGGGATGCGGCAGCAAATCATGATTGGCTATTCCGACAGCAGCAAAGACGGCGGTTATCTGGCATCGAATTGGGGGTTGTACACGGCGCAGGAACAACTCGCCGAAACATGCAACGCCGCCGGTGTCGCGCTGGAATTATTTCACGGGCGCGGCGGCAGCATCGGGCGCGGCGGCGGCCCGACGAATCGCTCGATTCTTTCGCAACCGCCGGAGTCGCTGCGTGGCGGCATCAAAATCACGGAGCAGGGCGAGGTCATCGCTTATCGTTACCTGAACATGGGCATCGCGCAGCGGCATTTGCATCAGGTGCTCAATGCCGCTTTACTTGCGATGGGCAGCGAGGTACACGTCGAAGTGCTCCCGAAATGGCGTGCTGTCATGAATACTTTGTCGGAGGCGGGACGCACCGCCTATCGCAAATTCGTCTATGAAACTGACGGCTTCCTCGAATATTGGCAGCAGGCGACGCCGATCAACGAACTCAGCCACATGACCATCAGTTCCCGACCGGCCAAACGAAAGAGTGGCGGCGGCTTCGAGTCGATTCGGGCGATACCGTGGGTCTTCTCGTGGATGCAAAGCCGCGCTATTATTCCGAGTTGGTTCGGGGTCGGTTATGCGCTTGAGGCGCTTTGCAAACAAGATGCCGATGGGCTGGCGACATTGCGCACGATGTATCGTGATTGGCCGTTCTTCACCGCCTTGATTGACAATACGCAGCTCGACCTCGCCAAAGCAGATTTGGGGATCGCCGAACAATATGCTTCACTCGTAGAGGATGCCGCGCTGCGTGACCGCATCTTCAACAAAATGCGTGACGAACACGAACGCGCAAGTGTTTACATTTGCCGTGTGTTGGAGCAGGAACATTTGCTCGACCGGTCGCCGGTTTTGCAACGCTCGATTGAACGCCGCAATCCGTATGTTGACCCGCTCAATTTCATTCAAGTGGCGCTGCTGCGTGAATGGCGTCGGCAATCCGACAGCGCGGCATCGGAGGCGTTGTTGACGGCGATCCTCGCATCGATTAATGGGATCGCCGCCGGGATGAAGACGACCGGCTAATAGTGAGCAGTTCCCTGCTGTTATTCATGCGTTATAATGTGGTTTTCATCGCCCCGCAGGAGAACATCATGTACGTCAGTATTCGTCGCTATGAAGGCGTTCCGGCAGAAAACATCCCGCAGATTCAACGACTCGTCCAACAAGGATTCGTCCCGCTCATCAGTCAGGCAGAAGGATTCGTCGCCTTCTATGCCGTTGATGCCGGAGAAGGCGTTATCGCGTCGATTAGCATCTTCGACACTGAGCAAGGCGTGATGGATTCAAACGGCCTAGCTGCCGATTGGGTGCGGGAAAATCTCGCCCATCTGATTCCGAATCCGCCGCAAATCACCGATGGGCCGATTTTGTTCAAGTATCCCAAAGAGGCGTGACTGAAGGACTCATCATGGACTTCACCATTTCTGAGCATGTGCAGCAACTCACGACTCGCGTCGAGCGCTTCGTCGCCGACGAGGTGATTCCGCTTGAGGCCGCCGCGACACATCGCGATGGCTTGCCCCCCGAAACGCTCGCGGCCGTGCGGCAAAAAGCGAAAGACGCCGGGTTGTGGGCGCCGCAGTTGCCGACCGAACTCGGCGGACTTGGCCTCAGCTTGCAAGAGATTGTCCCTGTGTTTGAAGCGGCGGGGCGCAGTTTGCTCGGCCCGTTGGTGTTGAACTGCGCCGCGCCGGACGAGGGCAATATGCACCTGTTGCACAAATTCGCCACCGACGCACAACGCGAACAATATCTGCTGCCGCTCGTCGCGGGGGAAACGCGCTCGGCCTTCGCGATGACGGAACCCGCGCCGGGCGCTGGCTCCGACCCGCGAATGCTCAAAACACGCGCCGTCCGCGATGGCGATGCGTGGGTCATCAACGGGCACAAATGGTTCACGACCGGGGGCGAGGGCGCGGCCTTTCTCATCATCATGGCCGTGACTGACCCCGATGTATCGCCATACAAAGGCTCGACATTGTTCCTCGCGCCGACCGACTCGCCCGGCATTGAATTGATACGTCGTGTCCCCGTGATGGGGATGCACACGCCGGGCGGCCATGCCGAAATTAAATTTCATGATTTGCGCCTGCCGAATGACGCGATACTCGGTCAAGCGGGGGAAGCGTTCAGCCTCGTGCAGCAGCGACTCGGCCCGGCGCGTTTGACACACTGTATGCGCTGGACGGGCATCGCGCAGCGTGCGCTAGAGATTGCGACACATTACGCGACTGAACGCGAGGCCTTCGGCGATGTCTTGGCCGGGCATCAAGCGGTGCAATGGATGCTCGCGGACTCGGCGATGGAGCTGCACGCCGGGCGCTTGATGATTCAGCAGGCGGCGTGGCTGCTCGCACAGGGCGAGCAAGCTCGCAACGAAACATCGATGACCAAAGTCTTCGTCGCCGAGGCCGTCAATCGCGTCATCGACCGAGCGATTCAAATTTGTGGCGGCATGGGCATCTCGCGCGATTT
>RFIA01000101.1 GCA_003695675.1 Chloroflexota bacterium | reverse complement strand
ACGCGATAGATGACATCTTCCAAAGCGCGTGGCAAATGGACGGCGCTGTCGAGAATATTCGGCACCGGGTCTTGTACATGCTTGAGCACAACTTGTATCGGCGTGTCGGCGGTGTAGGGTTGTTCGCCGGTCAACATTTCGTAAACGACGACGCCGAGCGAATATATATCCGCTTGTGGGGTGAGCGCATCGCCCTGCCCGATTTCGGGCGCCATATACGCCGGTGTGCCGACGATGGCGCCCGTCCCGGTCAGATTCGTGTCGCCGCCGACAAGTTTGACGATGCCGAAGTCTGCCAACAGGGCATGGCCTTCGCTGTCGAGCAAAATATTTTCCGGCTTGATGTCGCGATGAATCACGCCTTGCCGGTGCGCATAATCGACGGCGGACGCGATTTGCCGCAACAAAATCTCGACTTCGTGTGGCGGCATCGCGCCTTGTTTGATGCGCTCGCTGAGCGAACCGCCCTCGACAAATTGCATCACCAAGTAAAAAATGTCGTCTTCGACGCCGAAGTCGTATAACGGCAGAATGTGCGGATGCTGCAAGCGGGCAATTGTTTTCGCTTCGAGTTGAAAACGCTCGACAAACTGCGCCGCCTGTCCCGGATGCGGCGGCAATACTTTAACGGCGACATGACGTTCAACATCGGCTTGATACGCTCTATAAACCGCCGCCATGCCACCCTGCCCGAGCAATTCGGTGATCTCGTATTTTCCCAGCTTGCGTCCAATCATCGATGTTGACACGGCTTTCTTGTCCTTTATTGACTACTTTATTGACTATCCCGCTACGTTTTGTTCTCTATTCGAGTAGGTATTCTTATCAACGCCCGATCTTACGCTATCGGATGATGTGTTTACGAAACTCTAACCCAGTATACGACACTGCAACGGCGCGATGTTCATATTTATAACGGCAGGTGCGACAAGATGATAGCGTTGAAAGTGGTATTCACCCATACAAAATATTTTGTCACTAGTGACATTTGCTGATAAAATTGAAATCTGCGCAAAAGCCTTATGGCCGAACGAAAAGGAAAACGATGCAACTGCTCATCGCAACAAGCAATCCGGGCAAGCTGCGAGAATATCGCATCTTGTTGGCGGGCGCACCGGTCGAAATTCTCAGCCTGCACGATGTCGGTCTCGGCGCTATGGATGTCGTCGAAACGGGGAAGACATTCGAGGCCAATGCACGCCTCAAAGCAGAGGCCTACGCACAAGCAAGCGGCATGACCGCACTCGCCGACGACACCGGTCTCGTCGTCGATGCGCTCAATGGCGCGCCGGGTGTTTACTCCGCACGTTATGGCGGCGCCGCTTTGACGATGGCCGACCGCCGTGCGAAAATCCTCGCGGAACTCGACGGTTTGCCGGATGACGAACGAACGGCGCGATTTGTGTGCGTCATCGCACTGACGACGCCGAATGGCGAGACATTCACGGTCGAAGGGGTGTGTGACGGGCGCATCGCACGCGAAGATCGCGGCGGCGCGTCCGGCTTCGGTTATGATGCGATTTTCATCCCCGACGGCTTTGATGTCACTTGGTCGCAAGTTTCGCTAGACGACAAGAATCGCGTCAGTCATCGGGGGGCGGCGGCACGGGCAATTTTACCGATCCTCACACGACTCGCAGCAGAAAGTTGATGCAACATGGGTGTAGATGACCACAAACAACAAGCAGGCGACAATCCCATCACGGTCGCGATTGTCACCGTCAGCGACTCGCGGACGCCGGAGACCGACAAGAACAAGCATTACATCGAAGCGCGGATGAACGAACTCGGTCATCGTGTCGCGGCGTATCGCCTCATCAAAGATGAAGCCGAGCAAGTCGCGGCGGTCATCGAAGCATTATGCGCGATGCCGGAGGTACAAATTGTCTTGTTCAATGGCGGCACCGGCATCAGCCCGCGAGATACGACGTATGATGTCGTCAGCCGTTATCTCGAAAAAGAACTGCCCGGCTTCGGCGAATTGTTCCGCATGATCAGTTACGAGCAAATCGGCGCGGCGGCGATGCTCAGCCGAGCGACAGCCGGCGTCTACAAACAGACAGTCATCTTCTCGATGCCGGGCAGCACAAACGCCGTCAAAACCGCGCTTGAACAACTCATCATCCCGGAAATGAATCATCTCGCTTGGGAAATCGTCCGCAAGCAATGAATGCTTGTGCCGCAAAACAGATGCAAGGCAAAGAGGTAAAGCAATCTTTGCGTCTTTGCGATGCAAGATCGCTTCACGGAATCAGTAAAATTTTGCCCTTCGCTTTGCGCCCGGCGAGATATTCGTGCGCGGCAGCGGCCTCGTCGAGCGCAAAGGTTCGGTCGATACGGACATCGAGTTCGCCCGCCGCAATCCACGCGAACAAATCGCCCGCCCGTTGTAAGCGTTCGTCGCGCGTCAGCAGATAATGTTGCAGGCTCGGTCGCGTCAGATAAAGTGAGCCGCCGCTCATCAAGCGTTGGATGTTGAATGGCTCGACCGGCCCGCTTGACTGCCCGAAGAGCACGAGATAACCACGCGGTCGTAAGCAATTGAGACTTTTGTCGAAGGTCGTCTGCCCGACCGAATCGTAGACAACATGCACGCCCTCGTGATTCGTCAGGCGCAGCGTCTCGCTTTCAAAGTCTGTTTGGGTATACAAAATGATCTCATCGGCGCCGGCTTGTTTCGCGAGCGCGGCTTTCTCGTCGGTCGAGACCGTCCCGATGATGTATGCGCCACAGCGTTTCGCGATTTGCACAAGCAACAAGCCGACCCCACCGGCAGCCGCGTGAATCAAGGCTTTGTCACCGGCTTGCAAGGGATACGTCGCATAAGCGAGATAATGTGCCGTCATGCCTTGCAGCATCACGGCGGCGGCGGTTTCCAAACTGACGGCATCCGGCACGGGGACGACCTGCGCAGCAGGGGCGAGAACATACTCCGCGTAAGTATCGACGACCATCGCGAAGGCCACGCGGTCGCCGACTTGAACATCAGTCACGCCTTCGCCGACTGCATCGACGACACCCGCCGCCTCACGACCGGGTACGAATGGCGTCTCCATCGGATACAGGCCACTACGATGATAAATATCGATGAAGTTGACGCCGATGGCTTCAACTTTGACCCGGACTGTGTTTGCGGTCGGCTCAGGCATCGCGACGTCATCGACAACTAAGGCTTCGGGGCCGCCGGGTTGATGCACACGCACTGCTCGCATAAAGATTTCTCCTCGTACAAAATAAAAAGATTCGCGCAAAGCAAAACACAATATACCCCTGATGGCGAAAGCACACAAATGCGACTACAAGTAATGGACTCGCCGCTTTTGGGGGCGAAGATTCGTCTGCGATGTTATAATATGCGCCATAATGCTCTTGCGACAGGTGTGTTATCTGCGATCACACAAGTTCTTGACGACAACTAATGGTGGGGGATTCAATATGACCGATAACAAAGCGTGGTTACAACGAGATTTACTTGAACAGCACAGCGTCGATATGCGGCAATTCATCGACTTCCGGCACGCGACTCTGCCGAATGGGATGCGCATCATCGACACGCACAACAGCAGTGGCGTCAGCTATACTATTTTGCCCGACAGAGGCCTCGACATTTGGTCGGCGACGTACAACGGCATCCCCCTCACATGGCTCAGTCAAGGGTCACCGATGCCGCCGGACTTCGGGCGTAAATGGCTGCAACAATTCAACGGCGGCTTGCTCGTCACCTGCGGCTTGACCCACGCCGGTCATCCGGAGAACGACATCGAAAGCGGCGAATATCGCGATTTACACGGGCATTTCTCGCGTTTGCGGGCGACGGACATCACCACGAATGGCGTTTGGCATGGCGATGATTATGTGCTCGACCTGACCGGCGTCATCGTTGAAGGCGAACTCTTCGGCCCACAACTACGGCTGACGCGCACCTACCGTCAAACACTCGGTCAACCGACGATTGAGGTCATCGACACGATTGAGAATCGCGGCGACACCACCCATCCACTGATGCTGTTGTATCATCTCAATCCCGGTTATCCATTGATACGCGAAGGGGTGCAATTGCATACACCTTATGAGCAAGTCTACCCATTCAACAACATCGCCCGCGCAGGCCTCGACCGGTGGCCGGTGTACGACGCCGCCACCCCGCAATATGTTGAGCAAGTCTTTTTGCATCATCTCAAGCAAGATGACACCGGTATGACCGAGGTCGTCCTCGCGAGCGATGATTTCGGCTTGTCGTTCGCTTGGCCGTTGCGCGATATGCCCTATCTGACGCAGTGGAAAAATGTGCGGCAAGGCATCTATGTCTGCGGTGTTGAGCCGGGCAACTGCGTCCCCGAAGGACTCAACAAAGCCCGCGATAGTGGTCGTGTCGTGATGCTTGAACCGGGCGCGACGGCGTCCGGGCGCGTGTTGATGACGGTTCTCGATGGCGCTGAGGCCGTGGCAGATGCGAAGGCGCGGGTCGATGAATT
>RFIA01000100.1 GCA_003695675.1 Chloroflexota bacterium | reverse complement strand
TGGGTATCGGTTCGTCGAGTCGGTCGAGGACGAGACCGGCATCGAAGCAAGCATTCAACAACGCCGATAGCGGACGATGAAAATAATGATGCGGATTCGGTTCGTCGGTCATGCCTGCCCCGCGTCCCGGCGCGACATCAAGATAATCCATCACCTTGATCGAATGATGCTCGTAGAGTTGCCCGTTGCTATCGCCTGCCTCGCGCACCATGACGGTCGCGTTGGAGTTAAAGCTCGGATGCGGGATCGAGAACACAAAGCGCCCGCTAGGTTTGAGCAGTCGCGTCACTGCTCGCAGCAACGGGTCAATAGTCGCCATATCCATCAACGCCATATTGCAGACAACAGCGTCGAATCGTCCTTCGCCAAGCGTCAACAACGCGGCTTCGTCGGTCGCGTCGATGATGTGAAAATCGATGCGGTCGCCGTGTTTGCGAACGCGTGCGCATTCGATGAACGGCTCGCTGAAGTCACACGCGACGACCTCTACGCCGAGATCAATCAAACGGCGCGAAAAAACCCCACTACCACAGGCGACATCGAGCACAACTTCGCCCGCTTGCACATCGAGCAGCAGCTCCACCGATGGGCCGACAATCACCCGATGAAACAGATTGCCATCGTCGCCCATTTTCTCGTCCCAAAAGGTGGCCTTTTGTCGCCATTCATCGCGGACTATTTGGTTGAGGCGCTCGGTATCGTCCGTCATGATTATGCTCTCGTCGCGTCGGCTTGGCCCATTAACCCCTGTGGTCGGATAATTAGGATGATGAACAAAATGATGAAGACGACGGCATTGCGTGCGCTGCTGCTCAAGAGCGCTGTGCTGAAGGTTTGCAACAAGGCGACGATGAACCCCCCGGCGACCGTGCCTTGAATGCTGCCGAGTCCGCCGAGCACCATCGCCGTCAAGCCGATGAGCGCGATGTCGTCACCCATTGAGGGCGTCACATTGAAAGCTAAGCCGAACAAGACGCCAGCAGCGCCGGCCAACGCCCCCGCGATGAAAAATGTCAGCATGAAGATATTGCCGACGTGGATACCAAGCAAGGCGGCGATGCGTTCATTGAAGGCGACGGCACGCATTGCACTGCCGGTGCGTGTGCGAGTCACGGTGTATTGCAAGAGGAACATCAATGCCAACGCGACGATCAAAATCACGACCTGAATCGGCGTGACGGTGAACGGCAGGGTGTCCGCAGCTATCGGATTGCGCGGGACGATGCCTTCGGGGAAGCCTTCGAGTTGTTGATGAAAGATGCTTTGGAACATTTTCTCGGCGATGCTGACGAGCAATATCGATGCGCCGATGCTGCTAATCAATTGTGAGATGCGCGGGGCGTCGCGTCGTCGCAGCATATAAAAGGCGACTCGTTCGAGGACGACGCTCATCAACCCTGCGCCAAGCATCGCCGCCGGGAACGCGACCCATATCGGCAGATGAGCGCGTTCGACGACGAGCAAGCCCATAAACGCACCCCACATGAAAATTGCGCTGTGAGCGAGATTGAGCACACCGAGTACACTGAAGACCATCGCGTATCCGAGCGAGAACAGCCCGTAGACGGCGCCGAGCGAAATCGCGTTGACGATTTGTTGCGAAACATTCATTGTAACATTCACTTCCAAAAACGAATAGTAATCTCTAACAAAGCGCACGCATTGTATCCTATCACAACGATGTCCGCAATTTTCAGTCGTGTGCGGTATACTCGGATAGTGCTTATCCATATCGGAAAGCTATATTACAATCGCGCAATGAATCGTTTCGTTTTTTTCTTGGCGTCTTTGCAGTTGAACTGTTTATTTTCAAGGAGTAGTCGATGGTGTTGCGAATTATTGGAATATGCGGGTTGTTGTTGCTGTTTGTCTCCAGCATTCATGCACAAGATGGCGATGTGGCCGATTGGCCGACGTTTCGGCAAAATGTGACGCGCACGGCTGTCCTCAGCGCGACCGACATCACCGAATCGCCGACGCTCAAATGGCGCTTCGATACGGGCGGGGTCGTCGAGTCGTCCCCGGCAATCGTCGATGGTGTCTTGTATCAGGGCACATTCGCCAACAATCTTTTCGCTATCGACATCGAGACCGGCGCGGAAATTTGGCATTTCCCGGTCGGCGGCTTGCTGCGGGCGTCGCCGTCGGTCGTGGATGGCGTCGTTTATTTCGGCGCGGACGACAATCGCTTTTACGCGGTCGATGCGGCGACGGGCGAAGAACGTTGGCAATTCCCACTCGGCGGCGGCGGTGAGCAATCTTCCCCGGCAATCGTCGATGGTGTCGTTTATTTCGGCGCATTCGACAACAATCTCTATGCCCTGAATGCCGACACCGGCGAAGAAATTTGGCGCTTCCCAACCGGGGCGGGTATGTTGTCGTCACCGGCGGTTGAGGAAGGCATCGTCTACATCGGTTCGATTGACCGCCATGTTTACGCTGTCGATGCGCAAACCGGCGCGGAAGTGTGGCGCTTCGAGACCGGCGCTTCGATTTTCTCATCTCCGGCGATTGCGGGCGGCATCGTCTATATCGGTTCGGATGATGGCAATATCTACGCACTCGATGCGGCGAGCGGCGGCGAGGTGTGGCGCTTCACCGCCGGGCGCGAAGTTTTCTCGTCGCCGACGGTTTTTGATGGCACGGTTTATGTCGGCGCACATACCGGCTTCGTTTATGCGTTGGATGCCGAAAGCGGCGTCCTCGTCTGGCAAACACCCATCGGCGGCGCGGTCTTTTCGTCACCGGCCGTCAGCGATGCGATGGTTTACATCGGCTCAAGTGACTTCCGCGTCTACGCGCTCAATCGTGCCGACGGTGAACCGGTGTGGATGGCGGGGGTCGGCGAGAAAGTGTGGACATCGCCGTCGTTGGTCGATGGTGTGCTCTACTTCGGTTCGCACGACCATTTCATCTACGCGGTCATCGATGGTGAGGAAGAATAAAGAAGCTCGACCGGCAAGATTCGACAAAATATGCTATGGTGTAGACAGCGCTTGACGGGTAAACTCATGCTGCGTTGTCGCGCACAACAGGTGACGAAAGACGATAAGGAACATACTGTGGCTCGCAAAAAATACGCGCATCCGATGATTGACGATGATAAGCAACAAAATGGCGCCTCGGTTGATGCTGTCGCCGATGAAGACGCGACAACTGAAGAGAACGCCTCAGTCGCCGACATCATCGATGTTGCGCACGATGAGGAGATAGACGAAGCACCTGATACGTTGGACGATGATGGCGGCAGTGATGACAAAGATCACCATCGCGAAGCGTACATCGCCGCGCCCGAAGAACGACCGCGCCCGCAATCCACTGATGAATTCATCGTCATCTCGCGGGTGACATTCAACTACGTCGTCATCGGGGCGACATTTCTTGTGCTCGGTATTTTCATCGGCTTCGTCGTCAGCCAACGGCGCGAACAAGCGCGGCGTATCGACAACCAACAAATCATCAGCAATGTCGTCGCCGCCGTCCTCGAAGGTCAGGGACTCGCAGTGGGCGAGTCAGCCGCGCCGGTGGCCGCAGCCGGTGGACACAATGCCCCCGACCAACGCTTCACCGTCAGCGTTGACGACGACCCGTTTCAGGGGGCGGAAGACGGCGTCGTGACGATTGTCGAATTCAGCGATTATCGTTGTCCGTTTTGTGGCCGCTTCGCCCGCGAGACGTTGCACCCCCTCCTCAACGACTATGGCGACAATGTGCGTTTCGTCTTCCGCGATTATCCGATTCTCGGCAACACATCATTGACGGCAGCCTATGCCGCCGAATGTGCCGACGATCAAAATGCCTTTTGGCAATTTCATGATTTGATGTTCAACAATCAGGATATACTCGGTCGCGACACGTACATTCAATTCGCCACCGACCTCGAACTTGATGTCGAACAATTCACGACCTGCCTCGACAATGAAACGCACCGCGATGAAGTGCTCGCCGACTTCGCCGACGCACAAAATCTCGGCGCGACGGGCACGCCGACGTTCTTCATCAATGGCCGGCTCGTCAGTGGCGCACAACCGTATGCTGTTTTCGCGTCTGTGATTGAAGAAGAACTCGCCGAGCTGTCTGCTCAAAGCGACGCCGACAGCGAAACACACAACGACGGCGAGAGCACGTCTGCTGGTGACGACGCAACTTCGTAAATCAAAAAATGCACGTTACTGGCGATTTTCGATCTTTGTTAGAAAATTGCGCAACGCTTTGGTGAACTCGCGCACTTGCCGGATGAGCACCTGTGCTTCGGCGCCGATGTACACATTCGTGCTGTCGTATCCTTCGCCGGCGTTGACATTGAAGCGCAGCGCGAACCCGCCGACAACACGCTCCGTTTTCTCGTCGAACCACGCCTCACCGATGAGCGCTTGCAATTGAAAGCTCAATCCGGGGTTGACGAACGGCGGTGCAATCGTGTCGGGGTCGTCGGCGAGGTTGTCGATGTGCGTGTCGAAATAATCCGCAAGATTGCTGAGCGTGTTCGCCGACAATTCACAATCTTTGATTTCGATTTGGTATTTGCTGTTGTCGGCATGAATCGAGAGCGCAATCGCTGTGTCAAATGTCATCTCGTTGAGTACGTCGTCCGTCGTCATGCCGAGAAATTTGAACACAACACGATACCCACCGGTTTCGAGCATACATTCATACGGCAATTTGAAACTACTCATATCGAGTCGTCTCCCCCATCCTTCCGCGGGGCCAATCGAGTTGTCCTCGCGCCGGTTAATCCGTCGTCTGCATGGGTGGTGATGTTCATGTGACGGATTGCGAAAGCAGTGTTCCATTTCCCCTTTAGCCCCACTATAGTCGATTCTTTGTCGTGCGCCAGCGATTTGTGGACGAATTAGTTTGTGACTTGTGCGTACACGGCTTCGTAACGGTCGGCGACGCTTGACCACGTATAGTGTGTCTCGATGAGCGCCCGGCCATTGGCCGAAAATTGCCGTTGTAGCGCGGTGTCGCGCAACAACTGTACGACTGCATCCGCCATCGCCTCCTCGTCCGCGATACGACTATCGTATCCGTCACGCACGGCGATGCCATCGACGCTCAACGGCGTCGCGACGACCGGGCAGCCCATCGCGAGCGCTTCTAAGGTTTTGTTTTTAATCCCCGCGCCGAGTCGCAAGGGGCTGACGAAAATTGTCGCCCGCGCAAGATACGGTCGCACATCCGGCACGCGCCCGGTGACGCTGATGTGGTCATTTTGCAAGGCCTGCATCGCCGGAGTCGGCGCGTTGCCGACGAGGAGGAGTTTCGCGTCAGGAATCTGTTCGCGGATGCGCGGCAGCATGTCGCCAGCGAGAAACAAGGCCGCGTCTTCATTCGGCGCATATTCATAATTGCCGGTGAACAGCAGCGTACACGAGTCGCGTGCGTCATCGGTGGCCTGAAAAAACATGAGGTCGATTCCATTGGGAATGACCTCAACCGCAAGCGCCGGATTGAGCGTGTGGAGTTCGGCTCGATCCGGGTCGGCGACGACTATCGTCCGTTGATACGGCTCGAACATCCAGCGTTCAAAGTGCCGGGCGACGAGATAGCGCAATGAATCAACGATATTCGTCGGGACATAACGTGCTCTACCCTGACCACCGCCCTTATGCTTCGCCTCAATCAGACGCCGCAGATACAGGCTGAACGACTCATAGGGCACGATAATTGCGGGCAGCGCCCCAAGCGCATGATAAAATTCGTAAACTTGAACACCGCCGAAGAGATGAGCGACATCATAATCGTGCGCAGCGCGGCGGTCTTCAATCGCCCGCCACATTTGTGGCGACCACGATTGCCCCGCGTTTTTGGGGAAGCGTGTGCTCGGCAGCACGACGCGCTTGAGGTAAGCGTGTGACGGGCGTCGTGGTTCGTCGATGAGCGTGATGTGTGCGAAATAGTCTGCGTAATGTGCCTGTTGATGATGATCTTCGGGGCGCTGCGCGAAGGCCAGCAGATCAATCGTATGGCCGCGCCGCGACAACTCGCGAGCTAGATGATAAATAATCAAGCGGTCGCCGAAGTGCAATGGATACGGCGGGCAGCGTGAAATCAGCAGAATGTGTGACATGCGCGTAGTCTAATCAGCGCCGCGCATTTTGTGAAGGGCGGGCGCTACCCGCGCAAGTTAATCCATTGTGGCGCCCACTCAAAAGCAGGTGTATCGAATGTGTACACGATTTCGCCGCTCGCCACTTCGCGGATGATAATCATATCGCCCGCCCGTTGACCGATTGAATAGGCGATGCGTTTGCCGTCCGGCGACCAACTGCCGAAGCTAGCCATCTCTTCATGATCTTCGGTGAAATTTCGCAGCGCGCCGGTCGTGAGGTCGAGCAAATAAACATTGTCTAAGCCAGCACGCCGACTCTCGAAGGCGAGGACATCGCCGGTCGGCGACCACACCGGATTCCATTCAAAGCGGGTGTCTTCCGTAAGCGCCGTCGTCTCTCGAGTCGCAACATCTATCGTGATGAGGTCGGTCTGCCTGCCGCGCACTTCGACGTACACGATGTGTGTGCCGTCCGGCGACCACGACGACAAGGTTTCTTCACCGACGCGGCGCGTCAGATTGTGAATCGAGTCGTCGTGCATATCGAAGATGAAGATGTCTGCATTGCCATTTTCGGTCGAGGTGTACGACAGATAACGACCATCGGGCGACCACGCCGGAGAATTTTCAAATGTCGGGCTGTGAGTCAAGCGGCGCAGCGCCCCATCGGCGATACGCAGCAGATAGACTTCGGCGTTGCGGTCGCGGTCGGACGTGAATGCGATGAAGCGGCCATCGGGTGAAACCGCCGGTTGGCCGTCCCACGCCGGGTCGTGCGTGAGGCGATACGTGATTGAACGCCGCGTGTCCAACAGATACAAGTCGCTGTTGCGGCTGTCTCGCGGGGCCGACGCAATCACCAACACATCGCCGGTATCGACGATTGGTGGCACAAGCAAGATGACACCCACCAACACGAAAGCGATGAGCGCCAACAAAAGCATCAGTCCAATAAATACACGTAACATGAAGCCATTATAACGCATTTTGCGTGTCGGTGTTTCAGCAAAACAGCGTGTTAGCGAGAGGCCGCGGACGTGCTTTGTTGCGGCATTTGCGGCAATGGCAGTGGCGCAAAACGGCGATTTTACTGCCACAAATGCGATGTGTTACGAGTGTACGTCATACGCCACGCATGAAACATCTCAATCGCCATGCCGTCTAGCCCCTTCAGTGGGCTTCTCATGGCGCTAGCGCCGGGTTTCAACCCGGCGTGTTGATCTTTTTCCTTTCTACTTTTCACCTCACAAGAATCCTACCACAAAACGCGCATCCCATGTTGACAAAAAGGTAAACTTTTTCGCAACATTTTCAGGCAATCTGTGCGAATTCAATATCTTTTTATGTTAATTGTAAGCTGAGCAGTTGCCCTTTATCATAGGATAAAGGAAGACGTCCATGCCGCTTGGCGTCACCATAAAGACATGAAATAATGTACGCAGGGCAGAGCACGCAATGCCTCAACGGAGCGTTTTCGTCGGGGTTGACGCGGCGCGTCGTCCCTACAATCTGCGTTGGGTCGTTTCGTTTTTCTTCGCGATCTTTGCGCCTTTGCGGTTGAATCCATTCTATTTCCACGGGAGCTGCTGGCATGGAAAAAGCACGAATACGCTTTCTCGAAGAATTATCGTTCAATGCGTGGCCGACATTTCAAACGATTCATTATGATGCGTGGTTGCTGCGATTTGCCGATGGTTACACGCGCCGGGCCAATTCCATCAGCCCGATATATGGTTCGGCCTTGAATATCGATGAGAAGATTGATTATTGCGAGCAGGTCTATCGTGCCCGGCAGCAGCCGGTGATTTTCAAGATCACGCCAGCCGTTCATCCGGAAAATTTGGACGAATATCTGCGCGACCAAGGATATGTGAAAGAGGCGCCGACGAGCGTTCAACTACTTTCATTGAGTGGCACAGGCACCCCCAACACCGTCGAAGGCCTGACTGACGAATTGACCGAGCGTTGGGTCGACGCATTTTGCCGCATGAATAAAATCAAAAGCCAATTGATTCCGGCGATGCGCCGTCTGTTGAACAATATCGTGCCGCCGTGCATTTTCGCCTCGCTGCAACATGACGACGAAATCCGCGCCGTCGGTCTCGGCGTGATGGAACGCGGTTATCTCGGCATTTACGATATTGTCACCGACCCCGACGCCCGGCGACAAGGTCTCGGCACGCGGCTGATGTTGAACTTGCTCAGTCATGGCGTTGCCAGTGGCGCGGAGTACGCTTATCTACAAGTCATGCTAGACAACAAACCCGCGCTGCAATTGTATCGAAATCTTGGGTTCACCGAAGTCTATCAATATTGGTATCGCGTCAAGGCATAGGGGGCGGCGAAGGCGTCATCGTTGTGGTTGGCGTCACGGTCGGTCGTTCAACATCTTTGATGCGCAAGGTGTATTCGCCTGTTGGGTCTTGAGAGCGGTTGAATACATTGATTGTGTATGTGCCGTCCTCTGGCAACATCAGGCCTTCTATGCGCACATCGCTCAGCAACCGACCGTCGTCTTCAAAATCATCGCTTGACGTTAAGAAGTTGCCTGATGGTGCAAAAATATCGACCGCTAAATTGAGGCCAACCGGTTGCCCCGATTCGCTCACCGGGGCATTGAAATCGAGCGGGGTGTCCGCCAACACTTCAAGGATGATGGTTTGACCCGCTCTGCCCTCGAATGTCCATGTGTGTACTTCGTTGAACGCGGTGAATGCGCCGCGATTGTTCCCCTCGGAGACCATCTGCGGCGGAACAGGTGTCGGCGAGGGGGTCGCCGTCATCATGTTGAGGTCAACCAACGACAAAGTATACATACCGGTCGAGTTACCAAACGCGGCGGCAATAATGGTGTACTCACCGGTCGCGGGCAAGGTGAAGTTGTCAATCAGGGCATTGAGTGTATTGTTGCTATCATCGTTTGAAATCAATTCGCTCCCGTCTGGCGCCAACAGAGTCAGGAATGGGTCAAGACCGCTGTTGTCATCGTTGAGGCTGATCGAGACGATTTGATTGGCCTGCCCTTCAAAGCGCCACTCGTTTCGGTCTCCCGGCTGCGCAATGTCGCGACGCACCGTCTCGCCAAAATTGATCGATCCTGCGAAAGCGGGAACAGGCGACGGCGTCGGGGTCAACGTCGGCAATGGGGTGACGGGCATCGTTGCGGTTACTTCAGCTTCAGTCGGCTCGAATGTCGGCAAGAAGAAACGCTGCCGGTCTTCGTTGGCGGAAAGGTCACGGACTTCGCTGGCATCTTGCGCGATTACCAGTAAGTCCTCCAAATCGGTATCCCAAATGCGGGCGGTGCCATCGACTGCCCATGTGAAGACACGAGTCTCATCCGGATTCCACACCGCAAGCAATACCGGCGCGGGTGATACGAGGCGAAGCGGCGTGCCCAGCGCTTCCGGCGAAGTCACACCCGCAATATTCCAGATGCGGGTTGTGCCATCGGCAGACCACGAAAGAATGCGGCTGCCGCCCGAGTCCCATCTTGCGCCGATGACACTGCTGTTGTGCCGGAGGATAATCGGGGGGCTTCCAGTCTCGGCAACATCCCAGACGCGGGCGGTGCTGCCCTCGGAATACGTTAGAACATGGCTGCCGTCCGCGTCCCACGCAGCGCCTCTAATCGCATTGTTGTGTCGTAATGTGATGCTTGACGGATTGCCGGGTTCGTTGAGCGTCCAAACCCGGGCGACATTGCTCGTCGTCCAAACAAGAATGCGTGTCGAATCCGTCGGGCTGAAGACGGCGGCGACGACCGCATTGTCGTGCGGCAGCGCTTCGGGCTGCATGTCGGGCGCATTCACCTCCCACACCACCACAACAGGTTGCTCGTTGCTTGCTGTGGCGACGCCCTGTTGCATACTGTCACTTGTATCGCCCCACGCCATCAGCCGCGTGTTGTCTGCGCTCCACGCCACACGATTGAGGAATGTATTGCGCGTGAATTGCAACGGTGTCTGCGGGATGGCATCGATGCCGTTCGACAAATCCCACACGCGGACAATGCCACCGGCAATCGTCGCTAGGCGTTGACCGTCGGGGCTGAAGCGGGCGTCGTCGACCGGGCTGTCGTGCAGCAGCATAATCGCGTCGCCGGACAGATTGTCCAACGCCCAAAGATTGACAAACGAACCCGACACAATCAGAAAGTGTTCGCCGCTCGAATCCCACGAGGCGAATTCGACCGCATTGGTATGATCGAAAACGGCGGCTGTGCTCGCCGTATCGACATCCCAGACATACACACTGTTGGAACACCCCTCGCACAAACCGCTCTCGTCCGCCCACGTCAACAGAAAACGACCATTCGGATTCCAGAGGCCATTGCTGACGCTGTTCGGGTTATGGTCGAGCGCCAGCGCTTGATTGCCGCTATTCGTATGCCAGACATTCACCACGCTGCTCTGAGTGAATGTCGTCAGTTGATTGCCATCAGGACTCCACGCCGCGTCAATGACGGACGCCATATTCGGCATAGTGAGCGAGGCGCGTGCTTCGTCCAAATCCCAGATGCGCACCGACCCGTCGTCCGACCAACTCAAAACGCGATCATCTTCTTCATTCCACAGCGCACCACGAACATTCTCGTCATGTCCTAGCAATACCGGCGGCGCACCCCCGCGCACATCCCAGATGCGCACCGTATCGTCGTCCGACCAGGTAAGCAGCGAAGAGTCTTCCACACTCCACACACCACCGCCAACACGACCATTGTGCTCAAGGTCTAACACCCCGCCTTCGGCCGGGAACCAAACCCGCGCCACGTCATCGTCATATTGAATGAGCACCGCCGTCTCATCATTATTCCACGAGACAGCGACCACCGCCGCCTGTCGAGAATTCTCAAGCACACTCGCCGGGGTGTCTGAATTAATCTTCCAGATGCGGACAACACCGTCTTCGGTCAACGTCAAAATGCGCTGCTCATCGCGGGTGAAGACGGCGCTCAGAATACGAGTCGCGCGCGTCTCGTCGTGCAGAAATTGCAACAGCGGTGCATCGCTGTTGTTCACGTCCCACAAACGCATATCGCCATCATACGACCACGATAGAATACCCTGCGCATCTTGTGTGAAGGCAGCGCCATTGACCGGCGCGTCATGAAAGAAGAGACGCACTGCTTGTGACGTGTCGCCGCCGTTAAAGTCCCACAAGCGAACAGTCGCATCATACGACCACGACAAGATTTGTTGGCCGTCTTCACGCCACGTCGCGCCGCGAACCATATCGCCATGCGACAGGACTGTCGGCGTCTCAGGATTTTCGATGTCCCAGATGAACATATCTGCGCTCGATGTGGTTGTCAGGATAAAGCGCCCATTGGGATTCCACTGCGCGTCGTTGACGAGCGTTGCATGACGAAAAGTGAGCGGGACATCGATGTCGTCCAAATCCCACACGCGCACAGTTTCATTCGTGACCGTCAACACCATGCGTTCGTCGGCGTCCCACATCGCGAATTGAACCTCTACGTCATGCGGCAGCACAACCGGCGTGCCGGGTTGGTTCAATGTCCACACATAGACGGCATTGCCAGCCCACGAAAGCACATCGCGGCGATTGTCGCCCCAAACAGCCCCGTTGACCGGCGCGGGATGGTCGAGGAAGAATCGTTCTTGCACCGGGCTGGACAAGGCGTTGACAAGCGCAGTTTGATTCTCGCCGTGTACGATGCCATTGGCCAGTGACTGCTGCGCCAGCAAAATCGCGTCGTGTATCGCCCCTTGTTCGCGTCGCCTGTTCGACAGGTCGGCGAGGAACAACGACTCGGTATTCTGCGAAGAATCCAAGGCGTTGGCGATGACCGTGCCCTGTTGATTGGCGCGGTTCTCATTGTTCTTCGACGTGGTGCTTTCCGCCGCAAGCGTTGCACCGGCCATCGCATTCCTCGTCAAGGCGACATTGGCCGTTGCGTTGGCTTCTGCTTCTTTGTCGGCGGCGTTACCCGCTTGGATGCTGAAGATGACCGACGCAATCAGCAAACCGGTCATCACAATACTGATGACGACACTCACGAAAATGCGACGGCGCGTGCCGGTCTGCCGTTGTTTGCTGGCATTGATATATTCGCGATGCAGGTCAGTTGGCGCGGGTTTTTTATTTTCACTCGCCGCCAACCACGTTGTCGCGTCGTACATTTCGGTGCCAGAGAGCAGGAAACTTGGGTCGCGTCCCCTCGATTCCCAATCTTTAGCGCGGACGAGAATGCGCGTATGTGTTTGCACATAGGCGAGGTCAACATCGATAATGTTGAGCAATTCGGCCATCTCGCTGCGGATGTCGTCGCCGTCGCGGAAGAATAACCAATTGATATGTCGAATCGCTTGCCAATTGTCGCGGGCATCGTCTTCCCACGGTTGTTCAAACCACTCGACCACCAACTCACGCGGGTTGACGTCGCGGCGAATCAGGGGGATGATGCGCTTGTTGAGTTCAATCGCGTGTTTGATTTCTTGATTGACCACTTCAGAAATCAGCGAATCCGGCGACACCACCAGCACAAACGTATCAGCAGATTCGATAGCATCATAAATCACATTGAGCCAATCTGCCCCGCGCGGAATATCTTCAAAATCGACCCAAACATCGCGTCCTTGCTGCTTGAGTGTGTCGTGCAGCCAATGAACGAATTGTGCATCTTTTCGTGAATATGAGATGAATACATCTGTCATGCGGTGCCCCCTGATGATGTGCTATCTATTATGACAGACATTGTTTGCTTTCACAAACGACATGATAGGTCGATTCGGGTTAATTGAAGCGCTGTGGGGTGGGGCGCAAAAGGAACGCGATAGATCGCGTCCGTCCGTGACTGTGCGTCAACAAGCTAACCGACGACGCAATTGGATGCGCCGCCGCCGAGTACGCGCCCGTCGAGCGTGAACATCGACAAGAAGCCGGGTGAAACTTGCACGCGCTCATTGGCGTCCACCGTCAACACGCGGGCGGTCGGGTGGCCGGTGCGCTCCCCACCGGGATACAACGCCACCTGATTGAGCAGCGTGCCGTCCATCGCATTGAAGACATGCAACATGCCGTCGGCGTCCAACGTATACAGCAGACAACCGCCGCCGGTGTCCATCAAGGGTGTGAAGGGCGAGAAGCTGCCGGGATATTCGACCTGCCAACGCACAGCGCCTTCCGGCGAGACCGAGACGAGTCGCTGCCGCCCGCCGATGAAGACATAACTGTTGCCGGTGATGTCCACCGTCAGCGCATACAATTGCTGCGGCGAGGAGTCCACATCGGCGATGAGTTGGCGTTGCCCGGCGGCGACGCGCTGCAATTGCCCGTCATCGACCGCGACCCAACTGCCATCGCTGTGATGCGTCATCGCGGGCGCGGTGTTGAAGCGCGTCTCAAGTTGAATGCGTCCGTTGCCATCGACGAGCCGCCAATCGACTCCATTTTGTCCGCGTTCACCGAACGCAATCTCGACGGTGTTGGCCTCGAAGTGCGTCACACGTGGCGATGGGCTGTTGTTGCCGACCGACCACAACGGCGTGCCGAGCCAATCATAGGCATCGAGTCCGCCATTTTCGGTGATGAAAACGACAGCTTCGCCGATGGTCACGAAGGGGACATCGGGGCCGGTCACCGTCCACAATGCGATGAAACGCCCGTTGAATAACCCCATCGTTTGACCGCTCGCCGTCCGCACGACGACGCGATTCTCTGGCAAGGCGGCGAGACCGGTCACAGCGCTGTCGGTCGTGATGCGCCATGCCGCCTCGCCCGTTGGCGCGAAAGCGGCGACATTGCTGCCGCTCGCGATGACGTATTCGCCGTTGTCGAGCGTGACCGGCGGCAATGAAGGCGGCAGGTCGAACGAAATATAATCGATGAAAGCTGGATTGAGTCGCACACGCCATGTTTGGGTGAAGTCCAATGGATGATACCAACCTTGCCGCAAAGGATTGTTATCGACATAACCCGGCCCGCCGTCGTCCGGCAGAAAAGCGCGGAGTTCGTAATGCAGATGCGGCAACCCCCGCGACGGCCAACCGATAGCGGCGATGATGTCACCGCGTTCGACACATTGCCCAACTTGCGGAAATTTGATCGTTTCGGTTTCTTCGGTGTGGCCGTAAACACTGTAGACACGGCTGTTGTCCGGGAAGATATGCTCGATGATGACGACGCCTTTTTCCGTGCCCCAGCCTTCGACATCGGCATACGTCACACGACCGCGTGCCGCCGCAGCGACCGGGTCGCCCCAGCGATTGAAGCCAATATCGAGGCCGGTGTGCAAACCGCCGAAACGTCCACGAAAGCGAGCGAAGTCATCATAACCCGGCACGAGTCCCGTGATTGGCATGTCGATGCTGTCGACGATACCGCACGGCGCACCCGCATCTTGCGCATTGACGAACGTGACGAGTGGCAACAACGCGAAGAGATACAGCAGCACGACGACACAACGCCGCCCGATGTTCAACCATGCAGCGAGCAAAATGCCCAGCCGGTTGAAGCCGATTCCGTCAACAAAACACGATTCGATTTGTCGCTTATTCCAACACATCGCAAACATCTCAAACAACTGACGGAATATGATACCTACACCTCATCATAACAATTCGGGCAGCAATTGCAATGTTCGTATCAGCAAATCGACGCCCAAATACCCCAACACGATGGTCGTCACAACGTTGACGATGCGCATCGTGCGGGCATTCAGATAACCGCGACTGTAACTGACGAGCGCCGCGAAGAAAAAGCACCAAATCAATTGCGCCATCATGAACCCGACGAAAAACACCGCTAAATGTTCGGGGCGTGGGTCGAGAAAGCCGAGACCGATGACGATGCCGCTCATGCCGAGCCAGAATGTCAAATTTTGCGGATTCGACAGCGAGAGCATGACGCCCGCGATGAAGGCGTTGGATGTTGTGTCCGGCTTATCCTCAGTGGTGATGATGTGTCCCCGTGACCGCCACGCATCCCATGCAAAGTACAACAACAACAAACAACCGAAGATTCCAAAGATGATGGCGATGGCATCGCTGTGGAACAAAAATGACGCGCCCAACAAGGCGACGAATGCCCACGTTGCGTCGCCAATCAATGAGCCGAGTTCGACATGCAGCGCGGCGCTATAACCGTGTTGCACACCACGACGAAATGATTCGAGCGCAATCACGCCCGGTTGCGCCGCGAATATCAGCGACATGCCGAATGCTGTGATGAACAATTTTTCCACTAGCGATGCTCGTTATACGTTGTCATCATACAAACGCCGATACACTAACACCCCGCCCGGTCGAGGATATATGTGCGCGTGGTTTGATTGTCGCCTTCGTTGACTTCCGGGATTTGACCGTTGGAATCGACGGTGATGATGATTTGATGTTCTTCGGCGAAGAATGTCGAAACCGTCAGGAACATTTGCGCGACAAAGGTTTCGCCCGGCTGCATGACCGGCACAGGGCCGACCGTGCTCTGTTGTGGATTGCCGGACGCAACATGTACATCTTCGACGAAGACGGCGCCGTCGGTCGGGGTCGGGCCGCTGCCATCATTTTGAATCGTGACGTTGATTTGCGCGGCTTCGTTGCAGCGCAAAGGCAGCGGGTTGATTTCTACCGATAAGATGACGAGATTCGCCGTCGCGGGCGGCGGGTCGGTCGGTGGAATCGCCGTCGGCGGTGGCGGGTTAGTCGGCACAGGCGGGCCGATTTCAACCGGCAGATTCGAGGTATCGCCCGAAAGTGTCAACAATTCGCCGAACACCCATCCTTCGCCGTTGAAGTAACGCACTTTGTACCACGTCCGTCCCGGATTCACGGCCAGCACATCCGACGTCACATCGGGCGCGAAACTGCCGATGGCGTCATAAATCGTGCCCGGCCCGGCGCGTACATTGACGCCGACATTGAACGTAGCGAGTGGACGCGAAGGAGTCGGCGGCACGGGGGAAGGCGGCGCATCATCTTGGGGCGTGTCGGGTTGTGTCGTATCCGATTGGGCGTTGTTGTTTTCATCGGGGATGTTCGGGGCATCATCACCCGCCGCAGCAGACGCGCTGTTGCTGCTGCCATCGCCCGCGAGAACATTGACGTTGGCAACCGCCGGTTCACTGCTCGAACCGTCCGCCCGAAAAGCAGTGACGGCAATCGTGTGCGTGCCGCTTGTTGTCGCTTGCCACGCCGATGACAACCCAAACGCGAGTGTGCCGTCACGATTCGGCGCAGCCAACGTATCGATGATTGCGCCGTCCACCGCAACTTCAACGCGGTCAATATCGGCGCCCGCATTGGTGACCGCAGCCTGAATATTGATCGTCACGCCCTCGCGGATTGAGGCGTTCGGCAACGGCGCGAGCAACGTTACAACCGGCGCCCCCTCGATGCGGGTTTCTGCTGTGGTGGGTTCAGCGATTAAATTACAGGCCGCCAACAATGGAATCCAAAGTGCGAACCATAGACGTCCCGAAAAAACAACTTTCGGCATCCATTCGCTCCTGCGTAATGTCTATCGCAATTGAGCAACACTCTAGCGCAGGGTAGTCAATTATGCGAGACAGAATTCGCGGCGTCGGGCAATCGTCGGGGAAGCGCTCACCCGGCAGAGAATGTGCCGGTCTGCTGCACATCGACGCGCACGCCGTCGAGTTCTCTTGGGATGATGTCGTCCGCACGCAGTTGCGCTTCGGGCAGCTTTTCGCTGACCATCACGACGACGGCCACCTCGTCGGTCACACGGCCGCCTTGTGTCGCCATGCCAACCGCGACACCAACCACATTCGGTTTCGCCAACAGCATCCCCTCATATTTTGCCTGCACAGCTTGTGCGTGTGCCATATCGGTTTCGTGCGCCATGTTTATTCCCCCTGTGATGTGTATCACGCCAAAGACGAAAGATTCTAGCGACCGCTCGCTATGAATCGTAGCACAAAATGCGCTGTTTGTGTGGCTGCACACTCGTCGGATTATCCCGCGAGCGGTTGTACCCAGCGTCCTTCACTCATGCTGCGATACAAGGCTTCCATGACGGCGCTGCGTTGCGCGGCTTCCTGCGGCGTGACGAGTGGCGCGTCTGCCCCACCGAGTGCATCGAAGAATAACTCGAAGGCGTGCGGCAAGGCGTCCGGCAAATCTGTCCACAGCGACTCGCCATCCGCCCCGTCGATATGCGCACTCTTGAAGACCAGCCCGCGCTCGTCGTAATAGGCGCTGCCTTCTGTGCCGCTGATGAGCGCCGTATTGCCGAACCCGACATGCACCCAACTCGCCGAGAGCACGCCGGTCACGCCATTGGTGAAGCGCAGCAGGCCTTCGCCATATTCATCGGTCTCGCCGAAGCGTCCGGTCGCCGGATGAAAATCGGCGATGACGGCGCTCACATCGCCGAGCAGCCACATCATCAAATCGAGCGAATGCGTCCCCATGTCGCCGAATGCGCCGACCCCCGCTTGTTCAAGGTCGGCCATCCACGCCCATTCGTCATCGAAGTAACCGCGCTGCCCTCCATTGTGGCAGTTGGCGTGATGAATGCGCGTGATTGTGCCGAAGCTGCCTTGTTCGATGTGCGATTTGAGAAATTGGTTGATCGCCGAGCCGCGCTGAAAATACCCGGTCGAAAATTGCACCCCCGCCGCATCAATCGCCCGCGCCATTTTGTACGCATCCGCCGCGCCGATGCCGAGCGGCTTTTCGACGAACAGATGCTTTTTCGCCGCCGCCGCGTCGAGCACGAGCGCCTCGTGCCGCTTCGTCTCTGCGCAGATGACGACCGCCTCAATCGTGTCATCGCGCCAAATATCGGTCACGTCGGCGACGACCGCCGCCCCCAATTCGTGAGCGTATCGCGCCGCCCGGTCGTGTTGATGATCCCACACCGATTTGACGGTGACATCATCGCGGTTGTTCAATCGGTTGACGAAGCCCGGCGTGTGGATATGAGCGCAACCGACATAAGCAATGGTCGTCATGTTAATCGTTCGCTTTCTTTGATAGCCGGATGTTTGAACATCGGGTGGCACTTATTTACAGCGTGAGTCAAATCAACCAGCGCATTATAGATATGAGCGCCGATTAGTCCAGAGTAATTCATCTTTGCGTACAACGCGGATTTGCGCTTTAGGCTCTGTTGACATTTGCGCTTTGATGCAAAAATAGAGGACAATCGTTGGGGTTTAGCTTGCTAAACCCTTCAGGGCATTGCACGCAATGCCCCAACGGAACGCTTGCTCTGCGTTGGCGTCACTTGATTCCGCAT
>RFIA01000099.1 GCA_003695675.1 Chloroflexota bacterium | reverse complement strand
TGTCCGAGATGTTGTGCCCCTAAACTCGTCGAATATACTCAATTCTCAGCCCAAGATGAACAATAAAGAAGCTTTGAGCGTACTAGTGTATGTATAATTGATACTGAATGTGTTTCAATTTATCACATGATCGTTCCCAAACATTATTGTCGAGACACTTGCTTTATGGATACAACACCCCCCTACCCCCGTAATATTCATCTTGTCTTGCCCGACCGTTTAGTCTATCTACTGCGTATTATGACCTTGGCCATAATCTATTTCGTGGCGGCGCGTTTGGGTTTATTGGTGCCATTTGATGGTGAAATTGCGACCCTCGTCTGGCCTGCTGGTGGTATCTCGCTGGCCGTGTTGTTATTGTTTGGCGCGAATCTGTGGCCGGGCGTGACACTCGGTGCGATTCTGATCGGACTTTCCAATCAACATTCGATTCCATTATTACTCGGCGTGAGTATCGCACGCACGATTGAACCCTTACTAGCAGTCTATCTGATTCGCAAATATGGCTCTTTTGACAGCAGCCTCGAAAATTTGCGCGATGTTTTCACATTGTTTTTGGCGGGCGGTTTGCTCGCCCCTGCTGTGAGCGCAACCCTTAGCGGCATCACCTTCATGACGAGTCCTGAAGGCAATGCGATAATGGGCACAACGATATGGTGGCATTGGTTTGTCGGGCATTCGATCAGCATTTTGCTTGTCACACCGGTCTTGTTGACGTGGCACGCGAATCCCCGTTTACAATGGCAAAAAGAACGGCTGACCGAGATACTCGTCTTGTTGGCTGTGATGATTGTCGTTAGCACGTTGATTTTTGTCCGCGTCATCGACTCGATTGGGAATTTCCCGCTTGGGCATGTCATCTTCCCATTTTTATTGTGGGCGGCACTGCGCTACTCTCCACGCGAAGTTTCGACCTACAGCCTCATCGCCGTCGCCATCGCGATATGGGGAACGGTACACGGAACTGGCCCATTCTCTCGACCCGATATTAACATCAATTTGTTGCTATTACTGTCTTTCGTCATCTCGATCACATTGACAGCATTAATTATCGCCGTGTTGTTGACGGAACGTCGTCGCAGTCGTGAGGCCTTACAACGATCAAAAGACGAACTTGCTATTCGCATCGATGAACGGACATTGGAACTTGCGCAGGCCAATGAGCAACTCATACAAGAGATCAATGAGCGCAAGTATGCACAAGAAGAATTGGCACAAGCACGTGACCGGGCGGTGGATGCCCTGCGATTGAAGGCGCAAATTTTGGCCAATGTCAGCCATGATGCCCGCACACCCTTGAGTGTGATTATGTTGTATGCCGAATTGCTGAAGCGCGGGCGGCACGGGTCAGTCACCGACAAACAGAAACGCAGTCTTGAGACAATCCTGATCAATGCGAACGATTTGCTCGGTTTCATCAACAATTTATTGGATGAAGCACAAATCGAAAATAGCAAAGTCGAAGCTGCGCTTGAAGACATTGATTTGCGCATCTGGTTAGATGACGCGGTGCAGACTTTTCAGCCGATGGCTGCCCGCAAGAATCTGGCGTTACGAGTACAGGTTGGTGAGCACATGCCACAAACTGTCTGCACAGACCCAGAAAAGCTCAAACAAATTTTCAATAATCTTGTCAGTAATGCCATCAAATTTACCGTGCGGGGACAAGTGCTGATTCAAGTGCTCAAGATGAATCAACACTTCTGGGTATTGCGCGTGTCGGACACCGGGCCGGGTATCCCTGAAGCGGCACAAACACGTATCTTCGATGCTTTTTGGCAACTTGACGGCTCAATGACTCGCGAGGTCAATCGTGGCGTGGGTTTAGGTCTTTCAATTGTGCGCGAATTGACGAATTTACTGGGTGGGGAAATTACATTATACTCTCGAATGGGGCGAGGTAGCGCCTTCACTGTCAAATTACCACTTGAATATCTTCAGAAAGCGCATTTACTTGGTGAGTGACCAATCGCCTGATGTTCTGATTGTCGAAGATGATGTGATCTTGGCGCAAGCCTACAGCGAAATTATCGAGGGGCACGGTTTGACGTCGGAACTTGTCCCCGACGGCCATACGGCTGTTCAACGTCTAGCACAGATTGTGCCGGGCATGGTGATACTCGATTTACATTTGCCGGGTTTGTCGGGTGTTGATGTGTTACAATACATGCGGCAGCAGGCACATTTGAAGCACACCATGGTGATTGTGCTCACGGCGAATGCCCACCTTAATGACGAGATTGCCGGATTGGTGGATAGATATTTTTTGAAACCCATCGATTTCGATGATTTCAATATACTCATCGAAGCCTTTGCGTCGCGCGATTAGCGACAACTGAACGAGTTTGGCATGTCGGCAGCCAAACATTTCGACATTTGGCGACTCGGCAACATAGTCACATTTCTTTGCGTCTTTTAGGTCTCTCGCGTTAAAATATGTTGTGATACTGGCAGTAACTACGGTGGGAAAATAATCGATGACTCAAGAGACCATGACGGCGCTGACGGCTATCGCGGACGAGATCAGTACATGTACGAAATGTGCTTTGCATACCGGGCGCACGAATACCGTGCCGGGTGCTGGCGACCCCAATGCCGACATCTTGTTCATCGGCGAGGGGCCCGGCTTTCATGAAGACAAACAAGGGTTGCCGTTCGTCGGTCGGTCGGGGGATTATTTGAATTATTTGTTGGAGAAAATCGGCCTCAACCGCGAAGAAGTCTTCATCACGAATGTCGTCAAATGTCGCCCGCCAAACAATCGCGACCCGTTACCGGACGAAATCGTCGCTTGCAAAGCCTATCTCGACCGGCAAATCGCGTTGATCGACCCGCTTGTGATTGCGACGTTGGGGCGCTTCAGCATGGCGCGTTACTTCCCGAATGCACGCATCAGCCAAATTCATGGACAACCGCGTTATGACGAACGCCGCGCCTACTTCCCGTTGTATCACCCTGCCGCAGCATTGCGCAACCCGAAGCTGCGCCACGATATGGAAGCCGACTTCCGCCATTTACTCGAAGTCATGCACGAGATGCGCGACAAACGCAACGCGGCAACAGAGTCCCCCCCGATAGAAGCTGAACATGACGACCCCGAAGAACCACCACAACAACTTAAATTGTTTTGACATAGTTGATGAGTTTGCGCAGGCGTGAGTAGTCGAGCACCCGAGTAAAATGGCTGTTGTCTTGTGGGACGAGCAGCGATTCCAAAGTTTCAACGAAGTCGCCGCCACTTGACCAATTGACGACGAGATACAATTCAAAATTGGGCTTGACCGAAATCCATACCCCTTTATGAAGGTCTAACTTCACCCGACGGATGCCAGAAATATAATTGACTGGGATACTCGCGGGGGGGTAGGGACGGAATGTTTGTGGGCGTAGAATCAAACGCTCGGTCGTAATCACCGCGTCAAGAATCGGTATCGTCATCGACCATCCATTATCCGTTTGGTGGGCGATGTGGACTTGATAATTGGCGAGTTGCGTTTCATCCCCTACGAGCATCTCGCTGACATCAAACACCTGCTGCTCCTCACGATGATCCGGCATTGACTTACACGGTTATTTTACAACTCTCCGTGAATCTTTGCGTATATAGTGTGAGGAATTGTTTAGGTTTCTATCGTATTTCATACATACTCCTAACAAGTCCCGTATTTTCGAGAGGCGATTCTGGCTGTGGTACTCTTGGCAGTCGTTGGGAAATTAGGGACAATTAAATCGCGATTCGATTCATAAAGGTATCGAACGGCAATACACAAAAACGGAAGGAAGATACAATCATGGCAACCATGGACACGCCCGTCGAAGTCAAATCAGGTCAGCGTGAACCGCGCACACGAGCAGCGTATGCCATCGGTGGTTTGCGTTTCGACATCATCATGATTTTGTTATCGACATGGTTCGTCACCGGTGTTTATCTCGACGGTTGGGCACACAACAATATCAGCAATCTCATCGACGATTTCTTCACGCCTTGGCACGGTGTTTTGTATAGCGGTTATTTCGCTGTCGCCGGGTTCACAGTGTTGACATTGTATCGCAATGTCTCGAAGGGCTACGCCTTCGGTCGCGCTTTGCCGCGTGGTTATCTGCTGTCGTTGCTCGGCGTGGTGATTTTCTTTTTCGCGGGTGGTGGCGACTTCGTATGGCACGAGATTTTTGGCTTTGAGGAAAATATCGAAGCGCTCCTCAGCCCGACACATTTGCTGTTGGTGCTCGGCGGGTTGTTGTTCGTTTCCGGGCCGTTACGTGCTGCGTGGCATCGCCCAAATGCCGAGACGGACACAAGTTGGCGTGGGCTGTTCCCGGTGGTCTTATCCCTGCTGTTGGTGTATTCGCTGGTGACATTCATCATGCAATTCGGCAGTATCGTCACCTTCCCGAATGTGTTAGCTGGGTCGGTCAGGCACGGATCACCGGACTTCGTGCGTTCGGTCGTCGCCATCAATGACTTGCTCATCCAAAGCGCGATGATCACCGGCCTGCTGCTAGTAGCGTTGCGGCGGTGGCATTTACCCTTCGGCGCGATCACGGCGATTCTCACAATCAACACACTCGCGATGCACTTGATGGATTGGGATGACTCGCAAGGATTTTGGGGGCTTGTCATCGCGGCGTTGCTGACCGGCCTCATCGCCGATGTGGCGCGGCATCAACTGCGTCCGTCGCTTGAGCGCGTCAATGTATTGCGAGCGTGGGCATTTGTGCTGCCATTCATGCTGACGCTGTTCTACATTCTCGCCATCATTTATCACGAAGGCGTGATCTGGCGTATCCACATGACACTCGGCACGCCCGTCATGGCCGGGTTCGTCGGTCTCGGCTTGAGCTTCGTCCTCGCGCCACCGGCTGTCCCGACCGAGTGAACACATCTTCCGCAAATCATGTAGGGGCGAGTCGCGACTCGTCCCTGCGCATCAATAGATTCAGGACTTACGCAATCGAGTATCTTGCACCATGTCGCCAGATGTTAAAACATCCGGCTGCCGAAATACCAAACCTACTAATGAGAATTGACAAGCAAAATCGGTAATAAATACAATATAGGATTTACGCAAAATAGGCTTGAAGTGACGCAGTTGAAAACTTGACGGGATCATAAGGGTTCATGTAGGGGCGCAGCGCGCTGCGCCCCTACGAAAACTCGATCTGTTTTGTTGAACTGCGTAAGTCCTACAATAATCACATTACCCAACTTGACTGTC
>RFIA01000098.1 GCA_003695675.1 Chloroflexota bacterium | reverse complement strand
GGGTCGAAAACCCACGTCAACACACCGGCAGCGAGATACCCGGCTACCTTGCGGCGAACTTCGTCAGACGTATTACCCGGCGACAGCACCTCAACAGCGAGGTCGGGGGGAAGATGATAGTAACCACCGCCAACCGGCAGTTTTGGCATTTTTGCTTTCGAGATGTAGGCCACATCCGGGATATAACGCTCACCAGCAACCATATACCCACCATCCGTCGTCGTTGTATAGCCAATGGGATTGTTGAGCAAGTACATGTTGATAAATGTGATGATCATCCCGGCAATCTGCGACGAGCGGATATTTGTGGGCATAACCTCAACGATCCTTCCTCCGATGAGTTCAAAGAGTTTGTCGGCGTTCTCAGGCAGGTTGACGAAGGTGTCGAATTCTTCAGCCGTCACACCGAGGCGCGTCACTTCGGTTTGTGGTTGATCGGTCATGTTGAGATTTCCTGTCTACACAAACGATGCAGGTTCAACCGTGTTGGATGTCTCAATCATACAACATTCGCGAGACGGTGTTTAGTTTGTTTCATCACACAGGGGTTGCACGCGGAATTGTTCGCGTTCGGTGCAGGTCAATTCGCGGACGTAACGGTTAGCGGTCGTCCACGCAATCAATTCAGCGAGCGAGGTGATTTGCCATTGCCGCACGGTTGTGTCTGCCGAGCCGGTCAATGCCGATGCACCGTCGGCGGCGAAGCTGATGCTGTGAATCGTGTCGGTGTGGCCAGTGAATTCGCGCAGCAGCACGCCGCTATCGACGTCCCACAAGCGGATGATGCGGTCTTCCCCGGCGGAGAGAAGCGATGTCCCGTCGGGACTGAAGGCGACCGCCTCAACCGGGCCGATATGCCCGACGAAACGCCGCACTTCCTCGCCGGTGGCCGCGTCCCACAAGCGTACAGTTGTGTCCAACGAAGCGGTGACGACGAATTGCCCGTCACCGCTCAAATCTGCCGAGAGCACACTGTCGCCATGCCCACTGAAACGCCGCACTTCCTCGCCGGTCGTGACGTCCCACAAAATTGCCGTGCGATCTCGTGAACCGGAGATCATCTGCCTGCTGTCGCTGCTGAAGCGAATGCTGTGGATTGACCCGCTATGCCCGGCAAATTGTCGAATCATGTCACCTGTATCGACATCCCACAATTTTAACGATAGGTCACGTCCGCCGGACGCGAGCATTTGCCCGTCGGGGCTGAAGGCCAAGGCCAGCACATTGTTGATGTGCGCTGGGATACGATGCGCGATGTTGCCGACTCGTGCATCGCGGATGACGACTGTCCCGTCTTCGAGACCGACGGCGACGAGTTGTGCATCGGGGCTGAGGGCAGCGCTCGTGATGTCGCTGTCTTCATCGAAGCGATTGATGATAGCGCCGGTTGTCGTGTCCCACACGACCCACATCCCACCGGACGATGCCGAAAGCGAGATATTACCGGCGGCCATCGTGGTGTCGATAACCGGCGAGCGATGGGCGTCGAGGCGACTCAGTTGCGCACCGCTCGCCGCATCCCACAATCGCAAGCTGCCGTCCGCCGCGCCGGAGAAGATGCGGTCGCCCACCGCATTGAAAATCGCGCTGTTGACCGATGCCGCGTGCCCGGTGAAACGATTGAGTTCTTCGCCACTCTCGATGTCCCACAACCGAATCGTGCCATCAGCAGAACTCGACAAGGCGGTCGCCCCGTCGGGACTGAAGGCGATACTGCTGACGACATCGAGATGCCCGGTGAAGCGCCGCACCTCAACACCCGTGCGAACATTCCACAAGCGGATCGTGTTGTCCCACGAACCGGAAAGCGCAAGCCGTCCGTCGGGGCTGAAGGCGACGCTCGAAATTTGATCGGTGTGCCCGGTGAAACGGCGAATCTGCTCGGCATCTTCGATATTCCACAAAAACAAATTGCTGTCGGCTGTGCCGGTCAACGCCATCGCGCCATCAGGACTGAAGGCGACGCTGTACACCGACCCCAAGCCGTCGCCAAATTGATGAACGATAGCGCCGTTGGCCACATCGCGCAGAATCAAACTGCCGTCGGCTGTCCCGGTGAGGATTCGTTCGCCGTCCGGCGTGAAGGCGATGCTCAAAATCGATCCGTGCTCGCCGGGAATTTGTCGAAGCTGCTCGCCGGTGGCGATGTCCCAAAAGATCAAATCATCACCATTGCCGGAGACCGCGACTCGTCCGTCGGGGCTGTAAGCCACGCTGAAAACTGGCACATCCGCGTTGCCGACGAAGCGACGAATCTCCGCGCCTGTGACGGTGTCCCACAAAATCAAATTGCCATCAATCGAGCCGGAGAGGGCAGTGGCATCATCTGGGCTGAAGGCAACATTGTAAATCCACCCCGAATGGCCGACGAGATTGTGCCGTGTGCCGGGTGCATAAGCAACTTCGGCGAGCACCCGTTGCACTTGCGCCGGTGGCGACTCAATCGCATTGGCTTCAAGCGCGAGCGCGACGGCAAGATCAAAATTATCGTCGCGGGCCAGTTGCTGCGCACTGGCCGCCAACGCAATACTTTGCGCCTCGGTAGCGTTACGTGCCGCAATCATCGCGCTTTGTTCGGCGGCGTCGGCGTTGTCCTCAGCATTTTGAAATTGGGTGAAGGCCACCACAGCCAACACAACGGCGATAATCGTCGAAACGAGCAGCACGCCGACGAGCGCCCGCAAGCGATTGCGCGAGCGGCGTTCGAGTTCGGCTTGCAAGGCGCGTTGGGCTTCTTCGCGTTGCAAGCGTTCGAGCCGGCCCTGAATACTCGCGTTATAATACGCGACTTCATCCTGACTGAGCGCGAGGTCGGTCGTGTTAATCCATTCTTCAAATTGTTGTAACCGGGCACCGCTCGCCAAAAAACTGGCATCGCGCCCGGCTTCGAGCCAATCTTCGGTCGCAACGGCCAAGCGGCGTTGCAAACGCACATCGTCCCGTGCATCTTCGAGCCAACCGCGCATCCGTTGCCATTCGCGGATGAGCGCCTCGTGCGCGATCTCAATCGTCGGGCTGCGTGTGACCGGGTCGTTGTCGAATGTCAGCAAACGATATTTGCCGAACAACTCAATCACATCGTTCAACGCCACGCCCTGCATCGACAGCAATTCGGCTTGCATCACACGACGGCGCGTGTCCTCTGTCCCTTCGCCGAGCGTGACGAGCCGCAGGAATAATTGTCGCGCGGCTTCGCGTTGTTGCGCATCGAGTTTGTCGTACAACTCATCGGCACGGCGGGCAAGTGCGCCCATCGCGCCGCCGATTTCTTGATACGACGCGAGCGTCATCAAATCGCCGGAACGCCGTTCAAACAATTCCGTCAACGCATATTGCAGCAAGGGCAACGCGCCCGGCTGCGCATTCACATCGCTGATGATCGCAGGCACGAGACCGGCCTCGACACGCAACCCGACTCGTGTCGCCGGTTCGATGATGGCTTGTTCAAGTTCTTCTGGCGTCAGGGGCAAGACGACTTCGGTACGCAGCCGAACGAGTCGTCCGAAGTCAGCGTACAACAACGGGCGGTCGTAGAAATCTGCCCGCAACGTGATGATGACTCGTAGCCTGCTGCCTTGGGCCAACACCGCCGCCGTCAACATCTTGAGGAATTGCAAGCGCTCCGCTTCGTCATCGACCATCGTGAAGACCTCTTCAAATTGATCGATGAACAGCAGCATCTCGGTATCGTCGTCCGGCAGCACATCGTTCAAAATGCGATGCAAATTGTTGGCATCGGCCTTCAACTCCGAAAGCAATGTATCCGGCGACGAGACCGCAATCCGCAGCAAGGCAGCTTCAATTTCTTCAAGTGGGTGCGAGCCGGGAAACATCTCGACGACGAACCAATTTTTCGAGCCGGGAATCGCATCATCTCGCAATCGTGGAATCAACCCGGCCTTGACGACGCTCGACTTGCCGCTGCCACTCGGCCCGACGACGGCGAGGAAACGCGACGCATTGACCGCCTGCGTCATGCGCTGAACGAGTCGATTGACGAGCGCCTCGCGACCATAAAAATCGGACGCATCCGCTTCCTCGAATGGCCGCAAGCCTTTGAATGGATTTTCCATCTCCGGCAGATACAAGCCCTCGATGACGGTCTCACCTTCGAGTAGGGCAGTGGACAAACCCGTCGTGCCCACCGTGCGTTCTGCGTTCGTCGATGCGTCGGCATTGAGGATGATCGCTTGGCGAAAAGCCGCGGCGAACGTCAACACATCGGGGAAACGCTCCTCCGGATTTTTGGCCGTCGCCCGTTGCAGCACCGCGCTAATCGGATGTGGCGTGTTGCCATCTTGATGGGTGATGACGGGAATCGTATCTTCGATATGCTTGTACAACAGTTCAATGTGTGTGTCCCCAACAAACGGATGTGTCCCGGTGACGAGTTCGTACATCAAAATGCCGAGACTATAAATATCGGCGCTCGGCGTGATGGCGCTCCCTTGAATCTGCTCCGGCGAGATATAGGCCGGTGACCCCGCAATGGCATCTTTGGGAATCGCATCTTCGGCGTTGGTCAAATCTTTGGCGATGCCGAAGTCGGCGAGATAAGCATTGCCGTCTTCATCGAGCAAGATGTTGGCTGGTTTGATGTCGCGATGGACGATGCCGTGCCGGTGCGCCACCGACAGCGCCGACGCAATTTGGTCGAGCAAATGCGACGCTTCGACCAACGGCACGAATCCGCGTTCAAGCCGGTCGTTGAGGCTGCCACCACGCAACCAACGCATGACGATATAAGCGCCGGTCGGGTCGCGCCAAAAATCATAGAGCGCGACAATATGGAAATGTTCTAGGCGGGCGACAAGCTGCGCTTCGACTTCAAAGCGGCGGATAAAATCGGGATGATTGGCATATTGTGGCAGAACAACCTTGATGGCGACTTCGCGACCGACAAGCGGTTGATAAGCACGGTACACCGCACCGAAGCCACCTTCACCGATGCGTTCGCGGAGTTCATAGCCTTTGACTGTAGTTTGACTGAGGTCTTGCATGACTTCTTCAATTGTTCAGGCGTGTGGTTACAATGGCATATCATAACATCTTTTGCGATTTTGAAACAATGACGACGATAGATCACCAGCGATTCAGGATGTCAACTGATTAGAATCCACATCACCCGGCCGATCAACCGGAACCGATACTTCATCATCCACACGACGCCACGTCGTAAAATCAGCGCAATATGCGCACATATCCGGCGGATCTTCGCCAAAGTGACGTTGCCCACAATTCGGGCAGCACCACACCGGCAAAGCAGCCGCAGCAGCAACCTCCTCCGGCTGAGAAGCTCGACTTTCTGCAACAGATTGTTTCGACTCTTCAGGCAAATCAGCCATATTCACTCCAATGGTTGCTCTAGACTCAGCAACTGCCGCGTTAGGATAATTAGGATGTCGATAGAAAAAGAACGAGGGATCCATCCGCGAACGAGCGCCGAAGATTTCTCGCCCGGCGAACAACGCTCGCTCCTCTTCATAACGCCGTTTACGCGCCTCACCCTTCCCAAGTGTACCCGCAGGCAGCGCCACGCGCTCATCAAGCTGCACGTCTGTCGCCGGAATCGCCCGCCACCCCTCCGGCAGTCGCTCAACGAGGTCAAAGTCGCGCAGCTTTCGCAAACCATAGCGAGCTTGCCCGACCGACAACCCCTCCACCTCTGCGATCCCCTTAGGCAATAACGGGCCATTTGCAATCAACGCCCGATAAACACGCATCCCCGATTGCCCCAATGCGCCCCGTTCAACCGCATCAGACGCTGAAACTGGTACACTACTACTTAACCCGTTTGTTCTAGTGTACCAGTTTGCGCGTTGCTCTCCCCCGTGTTGCTTATGCCTATCGTTAAGGACGGTGTCGCCAAAACGCCACAGACTTGCTTTGCTTGTTATATCGTTACCCGCACGGCTGATAACTTTCTGTGTTTTTAATCGCTTTAACGCTTTGTGTGCTGTCTCTTTACTGATGCGTGCTGTGACAGCTATCTCTCGGACTGATGCTCTGAATGTGCCGTTTTCGTTGCTGCCTATTCGTGCGCGTTCTGCCAATGCAAGCATGACAGCGCGGTCTGTGTTGCCAGTACGTCCTGTCCACTCTCGATTTTGTGTATATACCAGTGCTGCTTCCCAGTTGCGAGATTGTGCTCTTTGGGTTGTCGATTGCGAGGATGATGGTTTTGGCTTTTTGGATGGCGTGCGCGGTTTGCTGAATGCGCTGTCGATGGCGTGTGTGATTTCTGCGGCGTTCAAGCCGCTGCTCTTGGCGATGGGGACTAGCGCCGCATAGACATCTTGCTGTGTGTAGCCGTTGCCGTGCATATCGCAAGCGGCCTCGAACAAGCGGTTGTTGCGCGTACCCTCAGGAAGCGATGCGCCGTTCTGCAAGTAGTCTTGTGTTTTTTGTGAAAGTGGGTTGTATTGTTTTGTTGCCGTCGCTCGTTTTTTATTTTGCTTGCTCTTTAACCGAACGGTGTGTCCGTCATAGTCCTTGAGCCAGTTGACTTTTGTCGGATCGATGGCAGGTGGTGTATCGCCGTCACGATGTTTCCATTGATAGATGAGGCCGCTCGGATGAATAGATGGCGGGGCGATCACATATCCCTTGCCGCGCACTTCGGTGTCGGGGATTTTGCCGGGTGACACACTTTCGACTTCGCCTTTCGTACTGAGCAAATAGATGTGGCCACCGCGTGTTGTTTCGACCGCCCACAACGGCAAGCCGCGTAACTGCATTTGTTCGATGTTGTATTCAAATTGCGCACGGCTCTCACAATCGATGACAAATAGATCGTTCGAGGTGCGGCCACACATCACGGCGATGTTGCACTGCCCAACGAACAGCGCGTGTAACCCAAATTTGTAATGTGTGCGGTGCAAACGCACGAATTGCAATTTTTTCCACGGATAACCGGCTTTCTTACCAGCAGGCTGTGGAAAAACATTCAAGCCTGCATCATAGAGCTTACGCGCCTCTTCTTGTATAGGTGACTCAACTATGCCTGATAAAATTGCAAAAGCATTCTGTTTTCTCTTGGTATCGAGCATACTCGCTCTCCCTTCATTGTGCTGGGGTTGCGAGTAGTCACCGTTTATGCTACACTCCTGAGTGAAAGAGCAGTAGATGAATATGTGTCAGATTGGTCACTGAGGAAGTGCTCTCCTCGTGGCCGTTGTAATAATCTGCACGGTACGGCTGTTTGGGTTACAATCCTTTAGTTGTATACCCGCAACCCGTATATGGTTGTTAAGCGGTGTACAACTCACAACCCGTGTGTGGTTGTTAAGCGGTGTGCAACTCACAATCCGTGTGGTTGTTGAGCAATGTACAATTCGTAATCTGTGTGTTGTAAGCAGTGCGCATAAACAGTGCGCGACATCTGCAATACTCGCAGCCCGTGTGTTAAGTGGTGTGCATAAATAGTGCGCAACCCTTGCAAAACGGTGTGCCCACAGCTGACTTCATTTACTGTTTGCTACGAATCCCGTGTCTGGTGTGTGGTGACATTGTTGGCACGGGATTTTTTTATGGCTGTTCGCTGAAACATTGTGTAATAATCCACTCTCGGTAAACATTCTCGGTGTGTCGATTGGGAACTATGCGAATCAACACATGAAGATTTCCTGATTTTTTTGAAGGAATTTGCCTCAATTTCAATATTTGACTTGCCATAATGCCATTTATACGCTATACTGTCACATAGAAAAGACAGTTCCTTCGGGTGGTGAACACCATCCGTTTGACAAGCCCATTGTTCTGACGTATGGTTTGGTCGCCGGACAGAATAAGGGCTTGAGGTTTTTTTTCGCACTTGTACGCTTTTTTCAAGCGATAACAGTTACGATTGTCTTCGGCTTTCGCCTGTCCTCTATCATACTACGTTTTTTGCGAAAAAGCTAACCGAATTAAAATATCTCCTAAATAAAAATGGGCGTCTCCCCGTTTTCTTTGAGTGACACCCATTTGTATCTTCTTGATTTTGTGATACAATTTGGTTGTCGAACTCGTCCGTGTTACGGGTTCGATACGGCGGGCGGGGTGCGGCTAACACCGCGCTCGCGCTTTTTTTTCTGTAATAGCCCCAGTATACTCCACTTTTTCGAATCACGCAAATGTATTTCTGACGAAATTTTATCGAAGTGGTCTAGCTTGTTTTATCTTCCCTTGGAGCACTTTATTGGTTTGTGTGGTAGTGCTACATCGTATCGTACCATTAAAATCGAACACGCGCATACTGAATTAAGTAACAAATGACAACGCGCTGTGCCCTCTGTGCCTCTGTGGTTTAACGAGTTTATTGCACGCTGTTGAGAGGGATGACGGCCTGCTGCTTATGCGACTTGAGCGCGGCGGTCAAAATGCGATGATGTTGGTGTGTTTCCTGCGGCGTTGCGCAATAGAACGGCTGCCGCATGTTATCGCGTCCATTGGCGAGTTGGTCACAAAACGCGGCCCACATCTGCAAGATCGCGTCGGAGAAGCCAAATTCAAAGATGCCGCCGGTGATGGTGGGGTAGGCAGTCTCGTAACCGAGATCGATATGCCGCCACGCTTG
>RFIA01000097.1 GCA_003695675.1 Chloroflexota bacterium | reverse complement strand
GCCAAGGCGACGGCGTTGACCAGCAAACGTAATATAAAATCTCGCATAATGTCTCCCCCAAAAATAAACGCTATTGAACCACAAAGACGCAAAGAAGCCAAGTCGGAGATGAATTTCTGAATTGCGTAAGCCCTGATAATAAGATTTTGGTCATTCACAGTATGCCTTCATCGCGCAAGCGATTGAGTTCGGTCATCAAAATCGCTTCAACATCTTGAATGCGTTTGTAGGCGTAACACGTATACCCGTGCAAATAATCGGCGGCATCATGATCTTCATGAATCAATAAGACAGTCGGTGCGCCGCACCCTAGCGCATAACCGATTTGCAGATACGTGGTCGGGTTGGCGTCGCTCATCTCGATGATGACGACTCGTGCGGCTTCAATGCGTTGTTTAATCATATCGAATGTATCGTCGTCTGGCATTCGTTCAAATCCAAGCCGTTCACACAACAACCCGGCAGCGTGCGTCGCGCCTTGAATGCCATAATAAAAGATGTCGTCCATGTCATCACTGTCGGGCATGACGACATACGCATACGGACGCGAGTCGGCTTGCGCACCGGCATTGTCCAGCACGGTATCCAGTCCATCCGACTCAGCATCACGCGCAACTGTGATGTGATAACCCCAACCGTCATCCAATTTTTCGGCGGCAGCTTGCGCAGCGAGTTCTTCATCAAGCGCAGCGCGAAGGCGTTGCACCCGCGCCGCATTGAATTCCACAATCGTAATCGTCTCGAAAGCATACGGCCATGCGTCGCTTTGCATCGCGTCGAGATAACCGGCGAATTGCGCCCGCAACGACTCAAACTCGTCACGCCCCGCGCCGGGCCCGTGGATCGTCATGGCGATATGCCGCGTCGTCGGGGCTTCATGCGCCAGAATCCGCAACGCATCCGTCGAGAATTTGCGCATCGCTTCGTAATCGAAGTCGCGCAGTTCGACGACACCGACAAATAAGACGTGCGGCGCTGCGATGTCCGCCGCATCCGTTTCGACAAACGCATAATCACCGATTTCCGGCATCAGGCTTGTGATCTTCATGCCTGTTTTGCCAACGAGTTGTTCGGCGATAGCGCGGTCAGCACCATAAAAGTGCTGCGCATATTTGAGCACGATGACATCGGCAGCAGCAGTTTGTAGCAAGCCGTGTTCAATCCGAATGTCGAGGGTGCGCGTCGTCTGCTGCTGCGCGACGGTGTGGCGCAGCATCGACACAAATTTTGCCGAAAGCGTCGCCCGTAAACCGAGACGCATATCTTCAAATTGAATATTCGCCAGCCGCGACCACGCTTCACCGCGATAAAGTATTGGATAAATCGGGCGTTTTTGGTCTTCCGCCCGCAAAATCTCGCGCTCTACCCAATCGGACTCATAAGCAGACGGCGACATAATCACGACAAAGGCGGCAGCGCTGTCGATATTGCGTTCGATAGTACGCCACCATCGTGTGCTCGGTTGCAACTGCGACTCATCAATCCAGACGGCGAAATGATGTTCTTCCAGCAAACGCTTCAAGTAGCGTGCGAATTCGATGTCGTCCCGGCTGTAGCTGATGAAGATATGTGACATGCTGCGTCCCTGTTTATATCGGTTGCATAAGTTTATCAGCGATATTATAGAAGTTTCGCAGTTGAAAATTTGACCGGTTGATAAAGGCAGAACTTACCCGGTCGAAGATCTTCATACACAACCTAATGGCTGTATGGCGCGGTGAGTTCTAATTGAATATTGTCGGGGTCGCGGAAGGCGAGGACGTAGACACCCGCTTCTGCGCCGAGGTCTTTGATTTCGCCGTATGGGATGGCGTGGGCGTCGAAGATGCGGATGGCGTCTTCAAGCGCGGCATGATTCTCGACGACAAAACTCAAATGGTCGAGGCCGACGCGATTTTCGTTGAAGCGGTCGTCGGGCGCAATCAAGTCATCACCCGGCGCCCGCAGCACAAGCGCCATACTGCCATTGTGCATAATCACGCGGTCGGGACGTTCTCGCACCGGATTGAAACCCAGCAAATTTCTGTAGAATTCGAGTGATCGTTGCAAGTCGGAGACGGTTAGTGTCAAGTGATGTAATGTCGTGGTCGCAATTTGATCGGGCATGATAGGGCTACTCCCTCCCTTGAAAATAAACAGAAATAAACGATCTTTAATACCGCCAAGACGCCAAGAGCGCCAAGAAAATGTATCGCACACTGCATGACATTCATGTCGCCATACGCAGTGACAGCTACCCCTGCATCAAACGCACAAACCATACCGGCACGCCGGGATCGTGCGCGTTGTCGAAGACCGGCGCGTAGGGTTTGATGGCGAGGACGGGCGTGCCATCAATCGCGTCGAGGCCTTTGATTTTGACGATGTTGCCCTCCACACCGCGCAATTGCACCGCCGTGACGCCAATCGAGTTGGGATAATAACGCGAGCGCTGCGCGAAGACCCCGACTTCCGGCAAGTCGTCGCGCCCTTGTGGATGAAAGGCGAGATGCTGCGTTGGGTCGAAATCGACCTCGTGCATCATGAAGATGACAATGATATGTGTCCAATCGTCAAGCCCTTTCAACCCGGCGACATATTGCGTATCGATGTGAATTTCGGACTCGACGGTGTGCCATGATGTGTCCAATGCGTCGACGTCTTTGACCGGCGATTTGACGACGCCAATCGGTGTAATCGTGATGTCCATGAATATCCCCCTAGGATTCAATGCGGCGGTAATGTTGCAACACGTCTCGTAGTTTATCATGCGGGATGGCGTGCAGGGTATTGCCATCGCGCCCGGTCAGCGTCTCGGCGGCGACAAGGGCGTTGAGGATCGCCTCTTCAATCGACTCGACCGCCGCGAGAAAAAACGGATCGATCATCGGCCCGGACTCGGGCAAGCGCGGTGCGGCCTCGTCGAGGGTGTCCGTCAGATGAGCACGACGACTCGTCGTCGAAAAGGCGATCACAAAATCGCCGCTGCCATCTTGCCCGCACGTCCCCGTGCGACCGAGCGCGAAGGCCGCCCGCCGCGCCATGCGACCAAGCTGCCGCGAATTCATCGGCGCGTCGGTCGCTAACACCATCATGATTGAGCCGGGTCCCGGTTCGGGCAGATGGCTGTCGATGAAGTGTTGCCCAACCGGTGCGCCGAGGATCATCATCTCGCTGCGCATACCGTAATTGGTTTGCACGAGCGCCCCGACGGTGTAACGACCGTCATGCACCATGCGCGATGCGCTGCCGATACCGCCTTTGAATTGAAAGCATTGCGTGCCCGTGCCGCCGCCGACATTGCCCTCTTGCACGATGCCATCGGTCGCGCTCTCAATCGCTGCCCATACTTCCGCTTGGCCGACATGCCGCCCGCGCAAATCGTTGACGAAGCCGTCGTTGCATTCGCCGACGACGACGTTGACCGTGCCGTGTTTATTCTCGATGCCGATGTGAGGATTTTGCCGCAGCATATACGCGACTCCGGCATCGACGACACGCCCGACGTTGAGTGTGTTCGTCAACAAGATAGGCGCTTCAATCGTGCCGCGTTCGCGCACTTGTTCAAACCCGGCGACCTTGCCAAAACCGTTCATCGTACAAACCGCCGCCGACACTTTGTCGAGAAACACATTGCCACCGTGCGGCACAATCGCCGTCACGCCGGTGCGGACAGGCCCCTCGCCTTCGCGCAATGCGCCCTCACCCGCAATCAATGTCGCGTGCCCGACGCGCACACCGGTCACATCCGTAATCGCATTCAATGACCCCGGCGGCAACATGCCCGGCGTCACACCAAAATCGCGTATTCGTGTCATCAAAGATTCTCATTTCTCAAGCGTTATCATTACAGCGCAGCGATTATACCGCAACGTCACTCAAAATCAGACGGCGCTTGAAAAATGTTGCGAAAAAGGTTGCCTTTTTGTCAACACGGGGGATGTGTTTTGTGGTAGGATTCTTTTTCAGAATTGTGTGAGAAATTGCTCGTTTATGCTTTTGCCGGG
>RFIA01000096.1 GCA_003695675.1 Chloroflexota bacterium | reverse complement strand
GGCGGACGCGGCGTCGGCACGCGCAATATGATTGTCTTGCTTGGCACCTCATCATTGACGGCGGGATTCGTCCGCGCGTTGGAGGCACGCCTCAAGCCCCTTGCCGATGAATACAGCAACATCGACGGCATTGTCGCCGTTGCGCACACCGAAGGCGGCCATCATCAACCGAACAACCGCGACTTATTGCTGCGGACACTCGCGGGTTTCGTCGTGCATCCGAATGTCGGCGCGGTGTTGGCGATTGATGGCGGCCACGAAGCCGTCACAAATGAAGCGCTGCATACGTATATGACACAACACGATTATCCATTGGATGCGGTCGTGCATCACTTCATGTCGTTGACGAAATCGTTTGAGTACAGCCTCAGCGCGGCGGAAGCCATTGTGCGCGGCTGGTTGCCGACGGTCGATGCGATGACGCGGGCAGAGTCGCCGTTGAGTGCGTTACGTATCGCCTTGCAATGCGGTGGGTCGGATGCGTTTTCGGGCGTCAGCGGCAATCCGTTGGCGGCGTGGGTGGCGAAAGAGGTCATCATGCACGGCGGCGCTGCTAATCTTGCGGAGACCGATGAACTCGTCGGCGCGGAGTCTTACGTCCTCAAGCAGGTGCGCGATGTCGCAACGGCGCAGCGTTTTCTCGCTATGGTCGAGCGTTTCAAGACTCGGGCGGCTTGGCATGGCGAAACCGTCGAGGGCAATCCGTCCGGCGGCAATTTATATCGCGGTTTGTACAATATCTATCTCAAATCGCTCGGTGCGGCGGCGAAACGCCATCCCGATGTGCGTCTCGATGCGGTCATCGAATATGGCGAACGCATGACCGGCAGCGGCTTTTATTTCATGGACAGTCCCGGTAATGATCTTGAGAGCATCGCCGGGCAGGTGGCCGCCGGATGCAATCTGATTTTCTTCGTGACCGGCAACGGCTCAATCACGAATTTTCCCTTCGTGCCGACGATCAAAATCGTGACGACGAGTGCGCGTTATCGTCTGCTGCCGAATGAGATGGATGTCAACGCCGGAGCGTATCTCGACGGCACGCCGTTGGACGAACTCGGTCGGCAGACGTTCGATCTTGCGCTGCGTGTCGCCTCCGGGCAAAAGTCCGTCGGCGAGGAAGCAGGTCACGCGCAGGTGCAAATTTGGCGCGATTGGCGGCTCAGTCAGCCGGTTGCATTGCGCGACTTGCGCATCACACCGAAGGCAGGCAAGCCGCTTGCGATTCATCCCGCAGATCATGTACCGCCGGTGCAGCTCACGGGGTATCGCACGGCGGACGGCTTGACGTTCGACCGCGTGGGTTTGATTCTGCCGACGAGTCTGTGTTCCGGGCAAATTGCGCGGATGTGTGCGCATCGTTTGAACGAACGCGGCGTCGGGCGCGGCAAAGGCCTCTCGCGTTTCGTCAGCCTCGTGCATACCGAAGGCTGCGGTGCGTCGAATGTCGATGAGTATGTGCAGACATTGCTCAATTACGCCACGCATCCGATGGTGGCGCATTGCCTGCTGCTTGAACACGGCTGCGAGAAAACACACAATGCGTATTTCCGCCACGCGATGCACGCAGCCGGTATCGCACCTGACCGCTTCGGATGGGCGAGCGTGCAGATCGACGGCGGCATCGCTTCCGCGATAGATAAGATGATGCGCTGGTTTGACGGCGCCATCGCGCACACAGATGCCCCCGAAACGGCAACAGTGGGATTGGCAGCGATGCGCATCGCTTTGTTGACGACCGGCGAAGTCTCGGCGCGTACTGCACAGTCTCTCGCAGAATTGACGCGCATCATCATCACCGGCGGCGGGACGGTCATCATCCCGCAGCATGACGGCTTGTTGAGCAGCGATGTATTCGTCAATGCGGCGCTGAAGCAAGCAGCCGAAGCGACGTTGAATTACGGGCAGCGTCCGCTTGAGCGTGGCTTGCACATCATGGAGACGTACACCTCACATTGGGGCGAAACGCTCACCGGACTCGGCGCGACGGGTGTTGCGGTCATGCTTGCGGCGGTCAATGACGCGCCGATGCAGAGTCACCCGCTTGTGCCCGTGCTGTCTGTGACCGACAGCCCGATCATCGCCGGGCAATACGCGCTCGATATTGATTTTACATACATAGATGTAAAGGCATCGTGGGCACAAATCGCGCTCGGCCAGCTCATCATGACGCTCATCGGATGCTATACGCCGAAGATGATGCGTGTCGGCAATGTCGATTTTCAGATGACGCGCGGCTTGCTCGGCATTTCGTTTTAGCGATTGAGTTACGCGGCCCGGCGGCAAATCGGCAATTCCCCCCGACATGTCGAGCGCGATTTTCATTCTTGTGCTAAACTTCTAACATTCAAACAATCTGTAAACCATTGACCAATTACCTATTTGATTGAAGGGGAAAGGAGCTTTTATGCGCCGTTTGATCATTATTCTGCTCGTATTGGCAACAATGCTTTTGTTGGGCGCAACTGTCCTTGCACAAAATAATACAGTTTACGTTGTTCAACGGGGGGACAATCTCTTCCGCATTTCCCTTCGTTTTAATACCTCGATGTCCGCAATTGCGGCAGCCAATAATATTAGCAATATCAATTTGATCTTTGCCGGGCAACGCCTCGTCATCCCCGGTACATCCGGCGGGCAACAACCGGCGCCCGCGCCGCCACCGCAAAACCCGCCGCCCCAAGCACCACCAGCCGAAGCGACGACGTATACCGTCGTGCGCGGCGATACATTGGGGTCGATAGCGCGGCGCTTTGGCACGACGATTCAAGCGATTGCGTCGGCCAACGGTATCGCCAATCCCAATCTGATTTTCCCCGGCCAAGTTTTGACGATTTCGGGCAGCACCGTGCCCGCGCCAGCACCCGGCCCCGCGCCAGCCCCACCGCCATCGTCGGGCGGCGGCTTTGAACTTGGCGGCCAAGTTGCGAGTTTCTCCTTCCCCGACCAGATGCGTGGCGCAGGCATGACATGGGCCAAGAGCCAAGTCATTTATAATCAAGGCGACCCGCCTAGCATTGCACAAGGCGCGATTGACGCGGCACGCTTGCGCAACTTCAAGATTTTGTTGAGTATCAAGGGCAACCCCGCGCAAATCGCGGCCAACCCCGCGCAATATTATCAAGACTTCGCCAACTTCCTCGGCGGTGTCGCGCAGCTCGGCCCCGACGCGATTGAAGTGTGGAATGAGCAGAACATCGAACGCGAATGGCCGGTCGGTCTCATCAACGGGGCGCAATATACCCAAATGCTGAGCGCGGCCTTCCAAGCAATCAAAGCCGTCAATCCGAATGTGCTCGTCATCAGTGGGGCGCCCGCTCCAACCGGCTTCTTCGGTGGGACGTGCCAACCCAATGGTTGTGACGACAATGTTTATCTCCAGCAAATGGCACAGGCCGGCGCGGCCCAATTCGCGGATTGTATCGGCATTCATTATAACGAAGGCATCCTGCCGCCTTCCGCACGCACCGGCGACCCGCGCGGCAACAGCACCCACTACACGCGCTACTTCGGCACGATGATGGATGTGTACTCTGGCGCCTTCCCCGGTAAGCAATTGTGCTTCACCGAACTCGGTTACCTGACCGGCGAGGGACTCGGCCCGTTGCCACCGGCTTTCGCATGGGCGAGCAATGTCACCGTGCAAAATCAGGCCGAATGGTTGGCGCAAGCAGTGACACTCGCACGCAACAGCGGTCGGGTGCGCCTGTTGATTGTCTGGAATGTGGACTTCACCAACTTCGGCGCAGACCCGCAAGCCGGCTACGCTATCATCCGACCGGACAACACCTGTCGCGCCTGTATCACACTCGGCGCGGCGATGGGCGTGTCGTAACACGCATTCGCAAGCATATCAGTTTGCCACAAGGACGTACTCAATGGGTACGTCCTTTTTTGTAACTGACGTTACGCAGTCGGCGCATCTACAGGCAACAAGAACGCGCAAAAATGTTGCGAAAAAGTTTGCCTTTTTGTCAACACAAGGCGCGCGTTTTGTGGTAGGCTGTGTTCACGGCTGAGTGTGGAAGGACTGAGTGCTGCCAAATAGTGAAATGTCCGGCTTGCGATCAACACGCCGGGTTGAAACCCGACGCTAGCGCTCTTAGAAGCCCACTGAAGGGGC
>RFIA01000095.1 GCA_003695675.1 Chloroflexota bacterium | reverse complement strand
GCAGCGCGTTGTTGACGACATCCCGGTGACGCCCTCGACGCAGTACACGCTCAAATGTTGGGTGAAGGGCGTCAGCTTCACGAACGGCGACCAAGTGCGTTTGCAAGTCTTCGACCAAGACATGAACAGCATCGCGACGGGGACGGGTGTGGCGCTGGCGAGTACGTGGACAGCGATGACGTTGACGTTCACGAGCGGGGCAGGCGACACACACATCGCCATCACTGTGCAGGCGGATAACGTGGCGGCGTCGATCCAGTACGATGTGGCCGGGATGATGCTGATTGACGGCGCGAGCGCACCGGCGGGCTTCAACGCGGGCGACAGCAGCAACGCCGATGACAACATCGCCGCCCGCGTGCGCGACTTGCAATGGCGGCTCGGTTTCGCCGCTCCGTTTGATACGGTCGCCGCGCCATCAAGCGCACAAATCATCGTCGAAAATTACGACAAATCGTTCTCGCCGGAAAACACATCGCACGCGCTGACGCGCAGCAAACTCGTCGCCATCGACAGCGATGATGGGACGATGCGCCGCCGTCACTTCACTGGCATGATTGATCGCATCGAACCGGCGCCGGGTACGCAGGGCAAGCGACAAGCCGTCTTACACGCGACAGGGGTTGAGCAGCAGCTTGCCGAACATCAAGTGCATATCGCGCCGGGTATCGACATCACCGCTGACACAGCGATTGCCGATGTGCTCAATCAAGTTCACCTGCGCCCGCCACGACTCAAATTGCATTGGATCGTCGGTATCGCAGGCAACAGTGAAGTCGGGCAGGCGATGATTGTCGTCGAAGATGAACCGGTCACGCTTGAAGGCGGGCAAACGGTGCTCGCCTATGTCGGCGACACATGGGGCGATGGCATCGCCGCGCTCGACGCCATCCGCGCCATCGCCGAAACCGAACGTGGGCGCTTCTTCGTCAATCGCGACGGTCAACTCGTGTTCTACAACCGGCATCACACACTACTCGACACCGCATCGCTTGTCACATTCGCCGACAATATGGATGGCTTGGATTACGCTTTCGGCGATGCGGTCGTCAATCAAGTCGAGGTGCGGCTGATTCCGCGCAGCGTCGGCACAGCCGGGACGGTGTTGTGGACGACCGACCAAACACAGAAGATCAAACGCGGCGAATCGCTGGACATCGTGGTCACATTTCGTGATGACAATGATGAGCCGATTGGCGCGTTGGCGCTTGAAGCGCTCGTGCCCGGCAATGATTACACCGCCAACGCCAACAAAGCCGGAACTGCGGATGATATGACGGCTTTCGTCCACATCGCGCTCATCGAACAGAGCTTCAGCGCGGCGCTGTTGCGGGTGCGCAATCTGAGTGCGCAAAAAGTTTTTCTGCAACCGGGTATGCAGTTGCGCGGTACGCCCTTGTTTCAAGGCAATCCCATCATGGTATCGCGCCGTGATGAGACGAGCATCGCACAATATGGCCTCAAACGCATCGCCTTCACGCTGCCCGCCTTGACCGACATCGAGTCTGCCGAACAGCTTGCGCGTTACGAACTCGCCCGTCGCAAAGACCCGCGCGGCACGGTTCGCAGGATGACCCTGCACGATACACAACACACCGCGCAGCAACTCACGCGCACCTTGTTCGACCGCATCACCATCATCGAAACACAAACCGGTCATAACGCGGACTACTTCATCATCGCAGAGGCACATCATCTGCAACCGAAGCAGGCGCGTCACGAAACGACGTGGCTGCTCGAAAGCGCCGACGCCAGCGCCTTCTGGGTTGTCAATACCGGCACAGTCGGCGAGACAACCACCCCCGCGTATTAGCCAAAAATCTAATCACCCAAATGATCTGAAAGGAGAAACACATTATGGCCGATTGGTCACCACCACGTACATGGGTCACGGGGGAACTCGTCACCGCAGACATCTTGAACACCCACATCCGTGACAATCTCGATTTTTTGAAAGACCCACCCACCGCCCTTGCCACACTCGACGAAATTGCCAATTACACCACGACATCCACCACATTCGTCGATGTCGATAACACTGAGGGCAAATTCAAACACACGAAGCAGGTCTTCGGCGGGGATGTACTTGCGATTTTCGTCGGCAATGTGAAGATCGGCAACAGCAATCAGTACATCCACTTCAACATCAGCGTGGACGGCGTTGACCACTTCGCCGATGACGGTTTGTTGGCCGTGCATCCCGGCAGTGTCACCAGCGGCGAAAATATCCGGTGGCCGGTGTGCATCGTCGCCCGGTTGACCGGCGTCGCCGCTGGGACGCGCATCTTTCGCCTGCGCTGGAAGGTGTCCGCCAATACCGCGACACTCTACGCCGGTGCTGGAACAAGCAATGTCGATATTCATCCGCAATTTTGGATTATGGAGGTTGGTAACAGTGCGTGAGATCACTTTTGCGCGTAGACCGGTCAATGCCGACTTGTTGACCGAACAATTGCAAAGCACGTTCGGCCCGCGCGTGACGGGCATCAGTCTGCGCCCGCGCCAAATCGTCGTCCATGTCGATGACGCCTTCAATGCGGACGACGAAGCAAGCGTGCAAGGCATCATCGAGACCCACGATGCGACACAATTGACCGCCGAACAACGGCTTCGCGCCAACCGTGAAGCTGCACGCATTCAAGCGCGAGAGGCGGCCAACGCCGCGCTCGACTTGAGCGCCTTCGATTCGCTCGACCCGGTGCTGCAACTGCTTGCGCGGAAGGTCGCGTGGCTCGAACAAGAAATCACCTCGCAGCAGACGAATACATAACGCTGCCCCAAAGCAATAATCGTAGGGGCACAAAACATCGAGTGCCCCTATGTTCCGAAAGCGATATCACAATAAGTACAAAAAATGCAGAGAAAATCGTTACCCCCCCGCGTCTCTGCGATGCAATGTGTTACGCTCGATTGTCCAAACCAGAGAAGGCTGTCGTCAGGCCAAGTAGAATGTAGATGCTTCCCGCAAAATAACGCTGTCGTTTCCAGAAGGTGACATTGTGTTTGAGGACGCGCCTAGCTGTGCCTGCGAGCAGCGCATAAATCCCATCGCTGACAATCGCCATGCTGATGAAGATCAAACCGAGCAACAAAATCTGTGCGCTGACTGAACCGCGTGCCGGGTCGATGAATTGCGGCAGAAACGCGAGGAAGAAGAGCGCTGTCTTCGGATTGAGGATGTTGACAATCGCGCCTTGATAAAAGGCTTTCCACAGTGTGCGGTCGTCTCGCACATCGCGCTCGACCGTGACGTGATTCTTCTCCAGCAATTTGCGGATGCCGAGATAGACGAGATAAATCGCGCCGAGATATTTGACGAACATGAATACTAATGCTGATGACGCCAACAATGCTGAGAGACCCAACACCGCCGCGATGACATGCACGATGCTGCCAACACCGATGCCGAGTACCGAGACGATCCCAGCTAGCGCCCCTTGATCGATGCTGCGCGTCACGACATAGAGCACCGCCGGGCCGGGCACAACGAGCAAAGCGAGCGATGCGACGATAAATGTCAGCAATGATGCCGTTTCCGGGAGCATATTCCCCTCCTGCTTATTGATTTTGAAACACGATCATCAGGCTACTAGGGAGCGGTCGCTCAGGGGAGAGCCAATGCTGTCCATTCGTCAATCTGCACTCGCGATTTGATACCACAACGTCTCATAATGAGTGACCATGCCCAGCGCATCCACTTGAATTTTCGCTTGGAATTGTGTCTCAAAACTTTCATAGAAATATTTGTTCGACGAGAGTCGAGTATAACGTTGACGAAGCGGCATGATTTCTAAAGAGGGAAATTGTACCCAGACGGCGGTCACGATGTTACTGTTTTCGTCATTTCGCTGCATTCGTCTGATTGGTAATGTATTGGTGGCGGGGGTGAAT
>RFIA01000094.1 GCA_003695675.1 Chloroflexota bacterium | reverse complement strand
TTGACGTTGTGAGTCAACAACGGAATCTGTAGGCGATGTGCAGGAGCCGCAATCAAGCAATCAAAAGCATCAACATTGTGGCTCAAGCGAAATCGCATCATCTGCCGCACAGCCCAATCGAAGTCAGATACCGTGAACTCAACGAGTTCAAAGTCATTCAACAATGTGATTGTACGTTGCTGTTGTGTCTGATTTTGAATGCCTTCCAAAATCTCAAGCCACACTACGCGGGTTACAGCGAGATCACTTTGCGTGGCTAACCAATTTTCTGCCGGTTTATATTTGCGCAGCAAATCGACGATGATATTTGTATCAAGCAATGCGGCTACCATCCGCGCTTTTCCCGGCGTTTTCGACGCTGCTCTTTAACCCACTCAACCGAATCAGTGATCTCCATATCTTCCCAACCGCCAGTATGCCCAAGTGCGACAATCTCCGCGCCAGTTTTCGGATTGGGGCGCAGCATCGCGTCAAGTTCTTCTTCCGTCCACATCGGTACATCATTTACAGACAATTCATCAGCATCGTTGGCAATCTGCACCATCTTCAATACCACATCGACATCACCCGGCGGCAAGCCTGCAGGCAACTCGACCTCTAACCGGCCATCGTCCGTGATGCGGCCTTTCAGCGTAATCGTCACCATGATTGTATTCCTCTTACTTATATCAATAAGGCTGCTGCACGAGTGAACCGAGCATCGGCGAGAAGTGTTTGACGTTGTGAGTCAACAACGGAATCTGTAGGCGATGTGCAGGAGCCGCGATGAGGCAATCCATGATTCCCACATTGTGACTCAAGTGATATGTCTGCAATTGTTGCATCGCCCATTCGATGTCGGTATTCATCGTCTGAGCCATGTGAAATTGTTTCAGAAATTTCACAGCATGTTGTTGTTTACTTTTATCAGGCGCACCTTGAACGATTTCCATCCACACGATGGGACTAATCGCCACGATAAGGTGTGGCTGATTAGCTCGCCATTGTAGAGCCGGTTGATGATTGCGTAGGAGGTCTACAAAAATTGCAGTATCGGCTAATACATCCACTTACCACGACGCTCCTGTTCTTTGCGGCGCTGCTCATCAACCCATTTGGTACTATCCTCAATATCCAAGTCTTCCCAGCCGCCGGTTTCAAGTTCGCCGAGTGGTTTCCCTTCAAAGACAAATAGATTGTCGTTTTCGTTCATGTCATCAATCATCTGCAACACCACATCGACATCACCCGGCGGCAAGCCTGCGGGCAACTCGACCTCTAACCGGCCATCGTCCGTGATGCGGCCTTTCAGCGTAATCGTCACCATGATTTGTGCCTCGATATTTCCTTCTCATCATATCGCAGAAAAATCGATTGTGTCTACGACAACACCGCGTCAAGTTCGCGCTGCGCTTGTTTGAGTCCGGCTTTCATAATCCACGCATCGACACCCCACACCAACATCCGCGCACCGAGTTCGTATTGACGGCGCAGGTCATCAACCGTGCGCCCATAATAGCCCCAATGCTTGTTGTGTTTCGCGCACGCCGCGGCAACACGCTGCATGACTTCATCCATCGAGAGCTGTTCTTCCGGCGGCAATTGCTTGAGCCGCAAGCCCATATCGCCGGGACCGATGTAAACCCCGTCGATGCCCGGCGTGCCGACAATCTCATCGAGATGCGCAAGGCCTTGCGGCGTTTCGATTTGCACAAAGAGAAATTCTTCGTCGAGTGTGTGTTGGACAAATGTATCGACATCAATACCATCGACGCCGTAATTGTTCTCTAAGCCACTCGTCGTGATGCCGCGGTCGCCGACCGGCGGGAATTTGACTTTGTTGACGATTTCACGCGCTTCGTCCGGCGATGAGACATGCGAGACGACGAAGCCGGTCACACCGTCTTCAAGGAAACGATACAATCGTGTTTTCTCGCGGGTCGGCGGGCGCATGACACAATCGATGTCGAAACGATGATAAAAAGCAAGCAATGCCTGCACTTCGCGTGTGTCCATCGGGTTATGTTCGAGGTCAAGCCAAACGGCATCATAACCGGATGTAGCGGCGTAGGCGATAGTCGGCGGCACATAATGCGTCAGCCATGCGATGCGGGCCGCTTCGCCCGCTCGTAATTTTGCCAAGACTTTACTTTTGCGCATGAGTTATTTCCCGTTGTTTTTGTTTGCGGCGGAAGCGTGTCCGCGCTGATAAATACCCACTGATAAAACCGAAGAGCGCCGTCACGAACAACATCAACGCTAACGACAAGCTGAAGTCCCAAAAGAGAAACTTCACCTCTTTGCTGCCGGTATTCTGAATGATGATGATGACGACCAACGCAATGACAATCACATTAGCCGCAATTTTGATGCGACGCAAGCGGTCGCCGATAGCTTCGCGGTTCATTGTATCCTCCTGTGGCATATTATACGATGCCTTCTATAACCCTATATACGTTACACGATGGCTGTATGTTGTGTGTAGGCCAAACGTCTCACACGCGATTTGTGCTTCTGCGGTAAAATAGAGACGTAACGGAGGGCAATCATCATGCGAAAACAAGCAGGCGCATTTCTGATTCTTGCAGCGATATTATTGACCGTCGCGTTCGTGGCGCCGGTTGCGGCACAAGACGACACATCGGCTGAACCCGGTTGCGCTGCCCCGATGCCGTTGCAAATCGGCGACATCATCTTCGTGCGCGGCGGCGTCAACATTCGCAACAATCCGACTCTGTCCGGTGGCCTCGTCAACCGCACGACCGGGATTTTGCCGGACTTCCGCATCATTGATGGGCCGGTTTGTGCGGACGGCTTCAATTGGTGGAAGGTCTCGGCCCCGGGCAATGATGGTTGGCTGGCCGAAGGCCCGTGGCTGCAACCGCAACGCCAACGCACCGTCGAAGAATTGTGTGGCGCAGCCCTCACGATTCCGACCGGCACGCCGACGGAATTGCTCACCGGCTTGCGTGTGCGCGATGCGGCCAATCTCGGCGGGCGTGTGTTGACTGTCGCGCCGGTCGGGTCGATGGCGGTCGTGCTCGACGGCCCGATATGCGCCGATGAAATTTACTGGTGGCAGATTCAAGTGATGGTACTCGGCGTGGAGTATACCGGCTATGTCGCGCAGGGGCGCTTCGGCGCCAATTTCCTGCTGCCGGAGAATTTGCGCAATCTGCCGCAATGCCGCCCGCCGGAACGCTTCGATGTCGGCGACCGCGTTGAGGTCATCGCCTCGCCGGGACGCCCGCGCCCGTTACTCGCCGCGCCGGGCTTCGACAGCACACTTGTCGCCACATTGCTCAACAACATCGGCGCACAAGTCATCGGTAGTCCGGTCTGCGCCGACGATATGAATTGGTGGCCGATTCAAGTGCTCAGTCGGCCTGATGTCTTGGGTTGGATGGCCGAAGGTGGCACCGGCGCGATTTACCTGCGCCTCATCGAAGTGCCTGATGGTGGCTTCCCCGGCAATTGATTGGCGATATTCATCATTTTGCTGATTGCCGTTTGCGCGGTAAGATTGGGTGAACACATAAATAATCAGGAGTTTTGATGACATGGTAGAACGAACAAAAGGCACCGGCGAAATTGACCTGAGCATGGTCGAAGACCACGATGGCATCACCGTGATACGCGGCGGTGGTGGCGGTCGTGGATGGAACGGCATTCAATACAAGCAGGGACTTTCCGGCAAAAATGTCGGGGCACAAAATTTGTCAATTAATGTCGCCACTGTCCCACCGGGTGCAGTCGCGTATGCACACATTCACGATGGCTTTGAAGTCATGTTGTTCATCGTGCAAGGCAAAGTCAAACATACATTCGGCGAGGGACTGAAGAACGAAATCGTCAACCAAGCGGGCGACTTCATCTACATCAAACCGGGTGTGCCGCACGAAGTCTTCAATATCGGCGACGAAGAAGTCATCGCTTTCGTCGCTCGGTCAACCGCCGACGAGTGGGACAAAATCATTAATTATCCTTCGCAATATCGCCCCGCCGAATAACGGTCAGCGAGGCGTATGCAACAGCGCAGTCGAAGGCAGCGGCTGCGCTGTTTTTGATTCGTCGTCGTGTTGCGGGAATGTTATTGCGCGTTATAATGATCGGTTGTGGTGAGTGCTGCCAGACATTAAAATGTCTGGCTACCGATATTCAAACCCACTAAAGGGGTTAGAAGATTCGATCCAATGTGGTCGTCTTCAGGGAACTTGGCTTTGTGGCA
>RFIA01000093.1 GCA_003695675.1 Chloroflexota bacterium | reverse complement strand
GCCCATCAAAACTGAGCACACCGCCGATAAATGTTCCCGGTAGGCCATCGGCACCGATTACAATAATGGTGTCTACAATATTGCTGTCGTCGTCCCACACGATGATATGATTATCGCGATTGACGGTTGCGATTCGTGTTGCGTCGTCATTGAGCATGAAGAGGCCATTATCAATCCGCCCCACTTCTTCTGGCACGTTTTCAAAATCAATGCGCTTAACCGATTGCAATTGCAGAAAATTGTCGGCATTGATAACCGGCGCGTCTTGAGCTGTGGTCATGGAAGCGGACAGCATAATCAAGAATACACCGAACCACATCAATCGAAACATGATTGCTCTTTCATCTATCTACAATTTCTGGGTACAATATTGTAAATCATCATCTACAATATTCGCAGAGACGGGACAAATAGAAAGTTGTTTGACGATGCGTCCAGAGCAAATTGAAAATATTCTCGACCGTGTTTTATTGCGCGTTGCCAAACCCGGTCGTTATGTCGGCGGTGAATACAATAGCATCATCAAAGATTGGGAAACGATAGACTTCAAGGTCGCGCTTGCCTTCCCAGATATTTACGATCTTGGAATGTCAAATCTCGGCATCATGTTGTTGTACGATCAAATCAACGCACAATCCGACATGCTTGCTGAAAGAGTCTTCAGCCCATGGCTTGATATGGAAGACGTGATGCGCTCAGAAAATATTCCGCTCTTCTCGTTAGAAAGTAAACATGCTATACGGGATTTTGATCTTGTCGGCATCAGTCTGCCGTATGAGCAGCTTTATACCAATGTGCTCAATTTACTCGATCTCGCTGATATGCCGGTTCACAGTCTTGACCGTGACGAAACCTATCCGGTTGTGATTGCCGGTGGGCACGCTTGTTACAATCCCGAACCGATGGCCGATTTTATCGATGCGTTTGTCATCGGCGAAGGTGAAGAAATTATCGTCGAAATCGCGCGGACATTGCAACAAATGCGCGGTGCGACACGTCACGAGCAACTTGTTGCGCTCGCGAAAATTCAAGGTGTATATGTGCCCCGTTTTTACGAGGTCGATTATCATGACGATGGCACGCTTGCTGGCACAAGACCCATTGTACCAGAAGCACCGGCAAGAGTTCTCAAGCGGATTGTGCCGGTGATGCAAAAACCGTTCACCAAGTTTCTTGTACCGAATATTGACACCGTGCATAATCGTGCCCCGATTGAAATTATGCGCGGATGTACTCGTGGTTGTCGCTTTTGCCATGCTGGGATGATTACTCGCCCGGTACGCGAACGGCCTGTGCAAGAAGTGGTTGATGCAATCGATGAAATTATTGCCAATACCGGATTTGAAGAAATCAGCCTGTTGTCACTGTCATCGTCGGATTATCGTGATGTGCATGAATTGGTTGATGCCATTCATGAACGCTTCGGCGACTCGGGTTTGAGCATGAGTCTGCCGAGTTTACGCATCGAGACGGCGAGTGCCGAATTGCTTGAGAAGCTGGGTGATACTCGTCGCAGTGGATTCACATTTGCGCCAGAAGCCGCGACTGAACGGATGCGTGACATCATCAACAAATATGTCCCCGATGAGCAGGTGTTGCAAACAGCGCGTGATGTCTACTCACGTGGATGGCGGACAATCAAGTTTTATTTCATGATTGGGCATCCTGAAGAAACGCTTGAAGATGTGCAAGCGATTGTTGATTTATGCAAGGCGGTACTTGCTGAAGGCCGCAAAGTGCTTGGCAAAAAAGCGACGCTCAATGTCGGTGTGAGTACGTTTATTCCCAAACCACATACGCCGTTTCAATGGGTGCCACAAGATACTCACGAACAGGTGCTTGAAAAGCAAGCCTTGCTCAAGCGCGAATTGCGCGGGCAAGGATTTCATTTGCGTTGGAATGACATCGAAGGCAGCGAATTTGAAGGGTTCTTGAGTCGCGGCGACCGCCGTCTTGGCGAAGTCATCTATCGCACATGGCGGGCGGGTGGCAAATTCGATGCGTGGCAAGATCAACATCGACACGATTTATGGCTACAGGCTTTCGACGAAGTTGGCTTGTCGCCCGATTTTTATAATTATCGTGAACGTCGCGAGGACGAAATATTCCCATGGGATCATATCGATGCTGCTGTTCACAAGAAATTTTTGCTCGAAGATTATCGCATGAGCATTAAAGGCGAAACGCGAGTCGATTGTCGTGACAAGTGTTTTGCCTGCGGTATCTTGCCGAAATTCAAGGATATTCGTTCGCAAACTGAAGCACCGGCATGGGAATGCCCACCCGTCATACCTGTCGGCGAGAGGAAAAAACTTGCGGCTCAAGGCGGCGACCGCGTTCCGAATGTTATCCTACAACCCTGAGTGACTCGTTCTTTGAGTTAAAGTAGACGCATCGAGAACTATCGGTGCGTTTTTCTTGCGTGGAGCGTAGTCTTAATCCGAGATGTTTTGGCTGGTATAATCGCTTGCGATTTTTCAGATTGGACTCATGATGCGTATTCGTGTTGAAGGTCACCATCCACTTAAGGGAAGATACCGTCCTTCGGGCAATCCCAATACGGCGATTGCTTTGCTTGCAGCAAGTATGCTGACAAATGATCCGGTAACACTCCGGAATATGCCCGCAACAACCATGACTCATGCCATGATTAGAGCGGCAAGCATTCTAGGCGCGAATGTCGAACAAACTGACGCCTCGACATTGACATTGCAAACCACTGCGGTGGGTAGCCGTGTCCTGAATCAAAGTGATGCCAATGGTTTTGTTGGGGCATTGTTGTATCTTGCGCCGATGCTTATCAGAAGACAGCAAATCCGTATTGAGATTGATTTTCCCCTCAATCGTGTGCGAACACATCTCGAAGCTTTGCGCGACCTCGGCATTGATGTCACAACGCCGGATGGTGCGATTGAATGTAGTTTGGTAAAGTGGGCGTGCAAACATATTGTTCTTGCCCAAGCGAGTGTGACCGCTACTGCGATTGTGATGATGCTTGCTGCCGTGCTTGGTAAAGAGACCATAATTTCAAATGCGGCTTGCGAACCGCATATTCAAGAATTGGCGCATACGCTCAACAAAATGGGCGCACACATTGAGGGTATTGGATCGAATATTTTGCGGATTTGGGGGACGGATGAACTCGGTGGAACGGATGTTACCATCGGCCCTGACCACATCGAAACGGCGAGTGTTGCTGCTTTGAGTGTCCTGACCGGTGGTCGAGTTCATATTGTCGGGACTCATTCCCATGATCTCAAAATGATCGAGAAAATTTACCGGCGGTTCGGCATTTACCTCGATATGGATGATGACGAAATTTTTGTTCCGAAGCACGGTACCCTTGCAATTTCTAATCGCGAAGAGGACGTGGACTCATCGATTGAGACGGCGCCGTGGCCCGGTTTTCCTTCAGACCTTGTTGCGATGGCGACAGTTATCGCGACACAGGCACGCGGCACCTCTCTGATTCACGAAAAATTGTTCAGCAATCGTTTGTTATTTGTTGACAAACTCAAAGCGATGGGCGCACAAATCATCCTGTGTGACCCACATCGTGCTATTGTTGTCGGGCCGACACCACTCGAAGCAGTCTATATGGATTCGCCGGATGTTCGCACAGGTATGGGGATGTTGGGTGCGGCTCTTATTGCGGATGGCGAATCTGTCATCGACAATGCGCAGAGTGTGGCTCGCACCTTTGGCAATGTCTATGAAAAGTTGCAAGCATTAGGTGCAAAAATCGAAATTGAGTCATGATTGAACGGACATCTGAGCGTGCCCTCATTCACAACGTAGATACGCATTTCGTCATTATCGGCGAGGGACAACCGGTGCTTGTGCTGCATGGATGGGGTGCGAACATCGATTTGATGTTGCCCCTTGCGGATGGTTTGGCTGCGCGAGGATTTCGTGTGTACATACCCGACTTGCCTGGCTTTGGGAAAAGTGAGTTGCCGCCGGGCACATGGTCAATCCACGATTATGTCACACACATCCGAGAATTTATGTCGTATCATCACCTCGAAAGTATCCATCTCGTTGGGCATTCCTTCGGCGGGCGGATCAGTCTTGTACTCGGCGCGGAACAGCCGCAACTTATCAATAAGATGGTGCTCATCGACAGCGCTGGTGTTCGACCACAAGCATCGTTACAAGCACGCTTTCGACTGCATTCGTATAAAGCTGTGCAAAAGAGTTTGCGTGCCGCTCATCTCACGCATATTGCCGATAACCTGCGCAGTTGGTATGTCGAACGATATGGTTCGTCCGACTATAAGAATGCCGGTCAATTACGAGAGACTTTTGTCAACATCATCAATGAAGACTTGGTGCCGTATGCTGCGCAAATAAAGGCGCCGACATTGTTACTGTGGGGCGCGAATGATGAAGACACCCCATTGTGGCAGGGGCAATTGCTCGAAGATACGATACCTGATGCTGGCCTTGTTGTGTTTGAGAATGCTGGGCATTATAGCTATCTCGACAATTTGCATGACACTATAAAAATTCTCACACACTTTTTCAAAAATTCATGATTTCATTTGTGCTTGTCATATTGATTCTGATTTGGTTTGCGGGTGTGCTGTTTCGCATTTACCGACAGGCACACTTTTATCAAATCGAAGAATATCAGAGCAGCCGTTATATTCGTTGGCTGTTTGAAAAACGCAATCGATGGTTGCCTGCTCGTCCAGTTGTCGTGTGGTTTGTCGGCACGTCATTCAGTGTAATGCTCGCTGAAGCGCCGGGGTCGATTTTCCCCGGTGTGATCGGCATTATCGCGGCCATTGTCGCCGTGTGGCCTGCAAAACGGGGTGAAGTCAAGAAGCCTTTTCGTCGTACACAACGTGTGAGCCGCATATTAGGCACAGCTTTTGTTTTCACGAGCATTCTAGCCTTGCTGGTTGGTCTCGTGAATTTTCTGTTGTTGAACGACCAAATGCCTGCACTGCGATTTGGATTTGCAGGCGCAGCAGGCCTCCTCTCGTTTATACTCGCGCCGCTTATTCTTATACTCAGCAATATTGTCATGCAGCCTGTTGAGGCTGTCTCTCGTCGTCGCTTTTTGAACAATGCGCGTCGTGTCCTGCATGATGTCCAGCCGACTGTCATCGGCATCACAGGCAGTTATGGCAAAACCAGCACGAAAGTTTATCTCGCGCAAATTCTCAGTGGACGCTACCGCACATTGCCGACGCCTAAAAGTTACAACACCTTGATGGGTGTTAGCATGGTTATCAATGATACCCTCGCGTATGATTACAGTATCGAATATTTCATCGTCGAGATGGGCGCCTACATCCCCGGTGAGATTGCCGAAATTTGTGATTTGACCCACCCACATATCGCTGTCATAATTGATGTCGGCCCGCAGCATCTGGAACGCTTCGGTAGTATTGAGCAAACAGCCATCGCAAAGTATGAATTGATTCAAGCATTACCGCCGAACGGTGTGGGTGTCTTCAATTGGGACAGCCCACACGTCCGCGAGATGTACGAACGTGGCTACCCACAAACACGTATCGCCGTCAGCCGTCAAGTTTCGCCGGATGATGTGCCCGAAGATGGGCCGCGTTTCATTGCGTCTGACATTCAGCAAACATTGGATGGCCTAACATTTACGGTCACAGATACAGCGACTCGCGAAACCGAATTATTCATAACAACGTTATTGGGTGAGCATACGGTCACGAATATTTTGCTGGCAACGGCTGTCGCAATACATGAGAAGATGTCATTGCAAGAAGTTGCTCGCATGGTGCGTTTGTTACAACCTGCTGAAAGCCGTCTCGTGCGGCAGGTGACGGCGCAGGGCATCACGATTATCAATGATGCTTACAGCGCGAATCCAGTCGGTGCAGCCAATGCCCTGCGCGTGTTGGGGTTGCATCGTGGTGGCAAGCGTTTGCTGATTACACCGGGTATAGTTGAACTCGGCGATTTGATGGAGGCCGAAAATCGTAAACTTGGTGAAGTTGCGGCACAACATGTCACCGATGTCATTCTCGTCGGTCAAGAGCAAACACAACCTATTCAATCGGGTCTTGTGAATGCGGGCTTTCCCAAAGAGCGTATTATCGTCGTTGATTTGCTGGCCGAGTCCATTACTTGGTATCAGCAACATCTCAAGCCCGGCGATGCTGTCCTCTTTTTGAATGACCTTCCCGATACGTATCATCAGTGAAGTAGACTTGCCGGGTTAAGCGTCTGGGCGTAAACTACGCCTTTGTGAATTCATCCGGCGGGGGACAATATATCGCTATGAGCAGCAATCGCAAAACAGTTGTCGGTGTTATTTTTGGTGGCCGCAGTGTCGAACATGATGTCTCTGTCGTCACTGGCAATCAAGTTATGCGAGCCTTCGACACCGACCGTTACGAAGTCGTACCGATTTATATTGATCGCAATGGCAAATGGTTCACCGGCAAGCCATTGATGGAACTCAAAAATTTCAACGACGAAGTGACGGGTCTCCCGGGTGTTGAAGATGCGATTCTTTCACCGAGTATCAATCATCACGGTCTCATCATCAATCCGATTGCTGGGCGCTTTAGCAAAAGCGCAATCAAACGGTTGGATGTGGTTTTTCCGGCGGTGCATGGTACGCATGGCGAGGATGGCACATTGCAAGGCTTACTTGAACTCGCCGATATACCCTACGTTGGATGTGGTGTTATGGCTTCGGCGATTGCCAACGACAAGATCATGACGAAAGCTGTTCTACAGCAAAGTGGAATCCCGGTTGTTGATAGTGTTCATTTCAGTCGCATAGCATGGCGTGATGACCCGGACGCAATCATCAAACAACTCGAAGCGTCGCTAACTTATCCGATGTTCATTAAACCGGCGACGACTGGCTCAAGCATTGGCATTGGATATGCGCCTGACGAAACGTTATTGCGAGCTTCGATTGACATTGCAACCCATTTCGACCGCAATATTCTTGTGGAGGGAGCCGTTGCCGATAGTGTGGAGATCAATTGTGCCGTGATGGGCAATGACGACGATATTCGCGCTTCAGTCTTGGAGCAGCCGGTTTCGTGGCAAGATTTTTTGACGTATGAAGAAAAATATTTGCGCGGTAATGAAGGTATGAAAAGCGCCGACCGCATCATCCCAGCACCGCTTACGGATGAGTTGACCGAGCAAATTCGTCAAACGGCAATTGACAGTTTTAAGGCAATAGATGGTCGTGGCACAGCGCGGGTTGACCTACTCGTCAAGCCAGATGAAAATGTGTTTTACGTCAATGAAATCAACACCATGCCGGGATCGTTAGCATTTTATTTGTGGCAGGAAGAGGGTCTGTCTTCCGCCGAGACGGTTGAGCAACTCGTCCAACTCGCACAGGATGCACACGCCATTAAACGCCAGAGCACATATAATTATCAAACGAATCTGATTGCGCAAACAGCCGCACGTGGCCTCAAAGGCGCGAAAGGCCGCAAAAGCGTGACCAATTAAATGGGATCAATACATGGTTTTCGTTCGCACAAAATCCAGAGTCGCTTTACAATCAAGTAAAGTTCGCAACCATATCTTGAGGAAATAACCGTGTCGCCTTGGCAAAAACATTCTGGCTGGTTGATTATCGCATTATTCTTGTTGGCTGCCTGTAGTGGCGAATCGGCATCAAGCAGCTCGGCGCCCACATTAGTTGCCTTGCAAGGGCCAATCATCCCAACGCGCAATGTTCCAACGGTGACAGATACAGCAACGCCGCTGCCGACAGCGACTTTTACCGCGACGCCCGAACCAACCGATACAAACACACCGACGAGTACATCGACGAATACACCGACGAATACAGCGACTGATGAACCAACGCATACACCAACAATCACACCGATTCCTTTTGCATTCGGTGTGCCGTTGACGACGATTTTTGAGCCGGAACTCGGTGCGACAATCAGTATCGGCGATTCAATTTCGGGGCGGATAACCTCGACGCAATATGCGGTTATCTATCCCTTCAATGCTAACGAAGGGGATATTATCGATGTTTCAATGCAAGCCACGTCGGGTGATCTCGATCCCTTCTTAATTGTGCTTGACCCGTCGGGCGCCGAAATTGCGCGTAATGATGACGATGCGTTGAGTGGGACTTTCAATTCGCTTATCGCCGGGTTACGGCTGACACAAACCGGAAGGCACGCTGTTGTTGCGACGCGATTTTTTCAACGTGTTGGCGATTCGACGGGCGAATTCAATTTGTCAATTTCATCCAATACCGGCGACCTTGCGAAATCAGGAACTTTCTCCGAAACGATTGAATACAACTCAAATCGCTCCGGCATTATTACTGATGAAGCGCCACAACAGGTTTTTGTATTTGAAGGCAGTGCTGGCGATACGATTAGTATTCGTATGTCAAGAGTATCTGGTGACTTGGACACGCTAGTACAATTGGAAGATAATCTCGGCAATCAAATTGCACAGAATGATGATGATCTTGGCAACCAACGCTTCGATTCATTTATTCGTGAAATTGTTCTTCCCAAAACTGGCCCCTACTCGATAGTTGCCACACGTTTTCAATCATCCAACCCCGACATCACACCGACTACGGGTAACTTCAGGTTAGAACTCACAGTCAGCGAATTGAATACATCAGATTTGCCTGACCGTACAATGGGCATCATAGACATTGCGAATGCTGGCACCGTCTTTGGAGAAGAAATGACCTTGGGGCGTTATGTTGTCGGCGATGTCGTCAATGACTTGAATGAAGATGTGCTTAGTCAGGCCTTCTTCACTTATATACTGCCACCGCTTCCTGAGGAGCGAAGTGTTGACAGCGCGACACTGGAATTTACGTGTATCGAGTTTGGTCTCGGTTTTAGCGGGTTACAAACCATGAGTGTTTTTGAGGAAGAATTTGACACATTGGATGTGTCGGTTGCTGCGCCCCCCGGAGAAAACACACAGGCGATTGTCAAACTCGACAGTTGCCGTTCAATTATTGTGACCGACATTGTGAGCGAGGCTTATGAAGATGGGAGCAATCGCGCACAATTCCGCCTACGGTTTGAAAATATCATTCGCAATCGAGAAAATGACAATCTTGAAATTACCAATCCGCGCCTTGTGATTCGTCTGCGCGAAACATAAAATCGACGACGGCACTTCATTGAGCAGACGGCAGCGGCGGCATTGTGACTATCGAAACCGAACATTCACGTTACACAACAGCAACATTTTCTGGCCATACTTTCAGGCAACTTATTTATCAACGTAGCTTGAATGCACTACCCGGCACACTAGTGTGGGTAGTATTTGTATTGTCGGTGTTGGGTAGTCGCTATCGTCCTCGATGGATGCTTACAATTGCCGCATTGTTGGTGTTGTATCTTGCGGTGCGTTTTTGCGCCGCGGGGCTTGCAAACATCATCGGTTTGCGACGTATTCGTTCGTGGGAACGTATCGACTGGCAAGCGCATTACACTCAATTTGTGGATGTTGGTGCGCTTGCATGGGATGATATTCATCACATTGTTATCATTCCGAATTACAACGAGCCATTGTCTATCCTCAAACAATCGCTTGATGCACTCGCAGCATACCGCGATGCACACGAACGCCTCACTATCGTATTGGCGATGGAAGCTGATGAAGTTGGTAGCATACAAAAGGCTCAGGAACTCATTGCCGCATACCATCGTGCTTTTGCTGGCATCTTCTACACCACACATCCGGATCATCTGCCGGGCGAAATTCGCGGCAAATCAGCGAATCTGGCATGGGCATTCACAGAAGTCAAACAATGGCTGTTGAATGAGGTGCGCTACAATCTTGATTGTGTGATTGTCACCGTAATGGACTCAGATACCTTGTGGCACGAGCATTACTTCGATGCGTTGACGTACCACTTTGCCATACACCATGATCGGTATCATTGTTTATGGCAAGCACCGATTCGCTATCACGGCAATATTTGGAGTCTCTGGCCGGTGTTGCGCCCCCTTCATGCTTATGCGACCGCTTTTGAACTCGCTTACAGTGCAGCGCCATGGTGGACGGCGATGCCGATGTCGTCCTATTCGTTGAGTTATAATCTGCTCAATGAAATCAATGCGTGGGATACAGATGTCATCGCTGATGAGTGGCATGTGTTTATCAAAGCCTATTTTATGACCGGTGGTCGGGCAAAAGTTGAGCCTATCATGTTGCCATTTCGGGCGCGAGTTGTGACGGGCGCAACATGGTGGGAAACGGCCAAGAATCGCTATCATCAATCGGTGCGCCATGCGTGGGGTAGCAAAGAAATTGGATATACGATTGATCGAATGCTGCATACGGATGATATAACATGGATAGACAGATACCGTCTGTTGGTGCGTGTTTCACACGACTTGATGTTGTCGAGCGCGGGATGGGGTGTTTTGACAATCGGTTCTCAACTTCCACTGGTGTTGCATTCTGATTTGCGCAGTGACATATTCCGTCATCGATTCGATCATCCTGAGTTTGTGCTCATTCAAATCGCATTTGCGATTATCACCGTGCTCGGTATCCTCTTCTGGATTGTCGATATTCGAGAGCGCCCGCCACGAAGCCGCCCATCGTTGCGAGATCGTATACTCGAAATCATCAGTCTTGGGCTGCTGCCAGTTATGTCGTTCGTTTTCGTGGCGCTGCCGATGATTCATGCACAAACACAGATGATATTCAGACACACGATTGAATTTCGTGTGACAACAAAAGAATAGGATTCTATATTTCTGTGCTTCTTCCAGGAGGACTATCATGGCAAAAGTAGGTTATATCGGACT
>RFIA01000092.1 GCA_003695675.1 Chloroflexota bacterium | reverse complement strand
TGTTGAAATATCCGGCTGCCGAAATGCCAAGCCTGCTCAAAGCAAGCTATAGACGTTCCATTATTGATATTCATGATACCGCATGGCGTTATCTCGCGTGACGTTTTTGCTTCTGCCGCCATCATGGCAAATAAAAATCGGGCGATGCAACGTGCGCACCGCCCGATTGCCGGGTCATGGTTATGGGAGAAAGGAAATTGAGGAAAGCTGCTGCCACGCTTTGCCATTACCCGGCCATCGGATTTACAGGGGACACATCATTGGCAGCAGTTCGCTCCTAAAGTTAGTCGCCGACCGCCGGATACTCCGATGTGCTGCGGCGATTGATGACTGTCACCGGATTTTGGGGTGGTGCCGGTTGTTGCCCGATGATAGCGCCCGCGTCCGGCGCGGTGGTGAAGCCTTGTTGCGCGGACGAACGCTTGCTGAGTTGTGCCGTCTCGCGCATCAATGCGATGAAGGCCGCCTTTGTCGCCGGGACATCGGCGAAGCCATGATACAACTGCCCGCCATACTGCACCATCAATTGTCCGTTATAGACATCGCGCAGCACTGTCACCACTTCACTGACGTCTGTGCGACCGCCTCCCGCCACTTGCACCGGGAAGCTGCCTTGTTGATATTGCTGTGTCGGGTCGGCTTCGATGCCGTGTTGTGATGATGCGTTCAGTGTATCGGCCAATTCACGCATGATGTGGGCGAAACGGTGCCGTGTTTGTGGGGCATCCGCCAATCCTCGATAGACACGCCCGCCGATGCGCACGAGCACGTCGCCCTGATAAATATCGCGCAATACGGTCATGACGGTGGTTGCATCTGTCGCCCGATTGTCCGGCATTGGGACGAGGTATGCTCGTTGATATGTCGGCACGGCAGCCGCGGCGCCATTTGTCGTGGCATAGGCGGGTTGCAGCGATGGTGCTATCTCAACTGCGCCGTGTGATGCTGCCCCCGCCCGCAGCCGATTCGGCAGCGCGACGAGCGCGAACACACCCGATGCAATCATGATAACAGCGCCGATAAACATGGCGTCCGTCATGCCTTCGACGAATGCGCTGTTGGCCGTATTCACGATGAGCGTCGCGGCTTGCTCCGGCACTTGTGGACTAGCCGCGACGATATGCGCCGCCTGAATACTTTCAGTCACCGCTTCAAGCGCCGCTTCGGGCAAGGCGGGCAATTGTGTCACGAGTTCGCCCACCCGGTCGATGTAGATATTGTTGAGAATCGTCCCCAATACAGCGACGCCCATCGCGCCACCGATTTCGCGAGTCGTGTCGTTCATCGCTGAACCGATACCCGCTTTGCTTTCGGGCACCGAACCCATAATTGAGTCGGTCGCCGGGCTGATAGCGAGTCCGAGTCCACTGCCGATGAGCACCATGCCGACGGCGATTGTGCCATAACTCGAATCGACATCATAAAATTGTGACGAGAACATCAGACCAGCCGCCGTTAGAAAGATGCCGATTGCGACGGTCAACTTGATGCCGATGCGTGATGTGAATTGAGCCGAGATGCCCGACGCGATACCCATCGAGAAGGCGACCGGTAAAATGCGTAGACCGACGCCGAATGGCGAGAAACCGAGAATCGTCTGCATATATTGTGTCAGGAACAGAATCGTCCCGAACAGCGCGAAGAAGACCAAGGCGATTGAGAGACTCGCGCTGCTAAACGACAAATTGCGGAAGAAACCCATCGGTAGCATCGGTTTCGGCGTCAGCAATTCCCAGATGATGAAACTCGTCAGCACGATACCGGCGACGCCGAGTGCGGCAGTCACTTCGCTATGCCCCCAACCGAGTTCACCGGCGCGGATGATGCCAAAAACGAGTGTGAACAGGCCGATGATCGAGAGCAACGCGCCGAGATAATCAATCGAGGGGGCATTCTCATCGCGTGATTCGGTGATGAAGAAATACCCACCAATGATGGCGATAATCGCAACCGGCACGTTGACATAGAAAATCGCATTCCAGTCAAAATGCTCGACGAGATAACCGCCGACGACCGGCCCGATGCCGACGCCGATACCGAATGTCGCCGCCCATATCGCAATCGCTTGTGGACGTTCGCGTTTCGGGAAGGTTGAAATCACGAGTGATAATGTCGATGGCAGAATCAATGCGGCGGAGATGCCGAGAAAAGCGCGGGCCGCGATCAGTGTTTCGACGCTTTCAGTGAATGACGCAGCTAATGAGCCGAGTCCGAATAATGCGACGCCGATTTGCAACCACCGTTTGCGACCATAGCGGTCGCTGACGGCGCCCATTGTTAGCAGCAGGGCGGCGAAGATGAGACCATACGCATCGATAATCCACTGAATTTCGGCAGAGGTCGCGCCGAGATCAATCGAAATCGACGGAATGGCGACATTGAGAATCGTATTATCGATGGCGATAATCAGCAGTGAGATGTTGATGAATAGCAGCGCCCACCAACGTTTTTCATACCCGGCGGGTAGCGGTTCTTCGTGTTGTGTTTGTCGTGCAGACTGCACTTGTGTAGACATGACGGTTTACCCCTTTTGATGTCATGCAATCAAGATGATACTTTGACGGTTTTTTTGTTTACTGATCGATCAGTAAGTTGATCGGCCAAAATTTACGCCTGTCGCCATTTGACCGACAAGCGCCCAATGATGAGACGGTCACGTTCGGTTCAAACACGCCAATATGCCACTTCGTTAGTTTTCCTCCTGCAATCGTTCTTTAGACATTTACTGATCGATCAATAAGTTTATACGACCGAAAAGTCGAAAGGTTGCGCCGTTATTTGACAACATTGAGCGCGATTTACTTACTTATCAATCAGTAAGCCAAACACACAAAAAATTTTTGAGCATGAAAGAAGATTATTTGCCGTAGGTTGTCGCCGTCATCGTCGCCAACATTTCGACGAATTCGGTGTCCGGCACATCGCGATACGACCGCAAATCCATCGAGATGAATGTTTGCCCATATCCGAATAGCGCACAAAAATTGACCCATGCCAGCATCTCGGCTTGTTGGCGACCGTCGACGAACGGCTCGATCAAATCGGTTAACCGATCCATAAATTCGAGTTTGCGATTGTGTAGCATCGCTCGCTCTGCCTCGCCCATATTCGGCAGTTCGATCATCAGCCAACGCAAACGCCGTAACAGTTCCGGGCCTTCGGTGCGCATCGCATCGCCCAAACGCATCACCAACTCATATAACGATGACGCACCTTCGAGCGTCGCCAACATGCCCATCATATCGGGCACACACTGTTCAATCACCTTATGCAAAATCGCCTCTTTGCCGTCTTCGTAGTAATAATACAACGCGGCTGTTGTGCAACCGGCGGCATCGGCAATTTGTTTGATCGATGTCGAGGCGTAACCCTGTTCCATGAACAAGTTACACGAAACCTCGGTGATTGTTTCGCGCAGATCGGTTTTCGGTGTCATCATTACATCACAGTATTTACTGATCGTTCAGTAAGTAAGATTACATTGGAATTGGATTTGTGTCAAGCATTTGATTTTTACTTGGGCTAATCTGCGCCATTCATGCCGAGACGATTGCGCGACACAATATCGGTAATTTTGTCGTGGCGGGCGAATATCACGAGGGTGTCGCCTGCATTGACGGGAATATCGCCGTCGGGGTGAACTTCCATCGCATCGTTGTGTCCGTGTAAGACAATATCGATGTCGTTGTCTTCTTGCAAAACATCGATGGTTTGCCCGTCCATGAATGAATCGGGCTGCACATCTAGTCGAATCATGCTGTATTCAACGTCGTTAATCTTCAATGTTTGCGTGATTTCGATGCCGACGGCGGCGCCCGCGAAAGCCGGCGCCGCGAGGTCGGATGCGCTGAGGACGGCTTCGACACCCATGAAACGGTTGAGTTGTGCCGCGAATTGATTGTCCCACATGCGAACGACGATGCGGATGTCGGGGTTTAAGTCGCGGCATCGCATCGTGACTTCAAGATTGAGATGGTCGTCCGATGTGCAAACGACGATGGCGCGTGCATATTTGAGACCGGCAGCTTCGAGTGTCGAGGGCAAGCGGCCATCTGCCACAATCGCCGGGACATGATAGCTGCGCAACTCGGCATCCAATACGTCGGACACATGAATATCGATGGCGACCACATCGAACCCCATGTGTACCAAGGTTCGCGTCACCCGCAAACCAATATGCCCGACACCGAGCACAATGATATGATTTCGATAGGTTGAAGCCACAGCCGCCTCCCACGCATCGCGTCTCGCATCTCGATTGAAAAATAGCCGGACAAAATCAATCGCCCCGCGCCCGATGATGTATAGACCAATCAACGGCATCGTATACCAGAACACAGTCAAATAAGGCTGTGGTGGGATTTCGCCCGGCGGTTCAAAAACCATCATCTGCAATATCAGATAGGGCAGATCGTAATAGGGGAGGCGCTCATACCCGCCGATGACGAGCAATTCCCCATAGAGCAAGCCGCCGCCGAGGGTTGTCACCATGAAGATGATGACCGGTCGATTGAATTCCCCCCACAGCGCGAGGGTGTCTCGCCAGACAGCGCGGATGAAGCGCGTCGCCGAATGAATGCGCCGGTAGCCGTGTGGTATGACGAGGCGAGGATGAAACACAAGTTTCCCTTTGTGTGTTTAGGCTCTTGTTTTCTATTCGTATTGTAGCCGGTTCATATTGTACATGCCATTGACGTTAGGTTCGGAAAATGTGTGATTGTCGGGTATAATAAGCGCACTTTGTTAAAGTCACAAACGCAAGGAAGTTGTTTTCATGAATAATCGATTTGATCCCCTCGCGCAGATTGGCGTGCTGGCGTTGGCTGTCGTTGTGTTGTTGGTATTGGTTGGCGGTGGTCGTGATGATAATGGTAGCGCTGTGGCCGATGCTGATGTGCCTGCGGCGGATGTTGTCGAAAGTGATGCCGCTGATAGTGATAATAGCGAAGCAGTTGCCGCGGCGGACACATCGCTCACAGTTGACGGCGATGCTGCCAATGGCGAAACATTGTTCGTCAGCAATGGGTGTACGGCTTGCCACAATACCACATCGGATGACACACTCGTCGGTCCCGGTCTGTTGACGATTGCCGACCGTGCCGGCAGCCGTGTCGAAGGCATGAGCGCTGTTGAGTATATTCAGCACTCGATTCGCGAACCATCGGCTTTTATTGTTGAGGGTTTCCCGCCTGCGATGCCGCCATTCGGTTCCCTTTCTGAGCAAGACCTCAACGATTTGACCGCTTATCTGCTTTCGTTGAGTCCTTCGGGCGGCGAAGTGGCGTCTGCTGCCGATGCGTCTGAGGCTGCGACCGATAGCGATACAAGCGCAGCGACGACAACGACGATTGAATTTGAACCCGACCGCCTGACGACTTCAAATTTGCAGGTATCATTGAGTGTGCCGCTCAATTGGCAAACCGATGACAATCCGGTCAACGAAGTCGTACAGATGATTAACACGTCGGGAGATATGTTGGTCGGTATTTTGTACAATCCAAGTGTCTTCTTCGATATTTACCAACCGCCCGAAGGTGTGAATGCTTTGCAGATGATGGAATTGATGGTGGCGCAAGGTTTTGGCGACAATATTATCTATGACGATCCGATAGTCGAGATCATCAATGGACAAGAGATGGCGTGGACGCAGGGCCGGTCGGTTGACCCGGCGACGGGGACAGTCGGGCATCGCATCATCGCCGTCATCGGGCCGGATCGCCCGAATATGTTGGTTGTTTTCGGCAGCGCCTTACAAGACAGCCCCGACCCCTTGCGCGAGACTCTCTTCGCCGTCACCGAGTCGATTGAGTTCATCGGGTGGGAGAATTAAAGCGGCTATTTGTGCTCAGTCGTGCCTTCTTCGACGCAGTGTATGGCGTCAACTTCGGTGCATAGTCTTTCAAATGCGGCGTGACAATATGCCTCATTGTTGTCGATGAGGATTGAGTCACGCCCGACCGATAATGCGGCAATACCGGTTGTGCCACTTCCGGCAAAGGGGTCAACAACGAGGCCGTCCTCAGGGCACAACAATTTTATGAAAAACAGAGGGAGTTCGACGGGATAGACTGCCGGATGCCCCTTGTTTTTGCCAACTAATGCTGCGGAAATCACATTTGTTGGTAGCACTTTCTTTTTGCCAACCCACTTTGAATTCGCGGATAGCTTTGTGGAACAACTTTACGCGCCATAATCTCTCGAACTTTTGTGTCATACCCATCATATTCATTATACTCGAAATGCGAACTATTGACATGCTTGAGCGCTTTCAACGATAATCGCGCTCATGCTTAGTCTTCATGTACGATATGGATTTGGACTCCTCGTTCTTGTCGCGGCGCTCGCGGGCTGCAATCTGTCGTCGCAAAATGTGATTTTTGTGACGGCCACACCACTGCCACAACAGGGCACGCCGTTGCCCACAGCCCCGCCGACTGCGCCCCCGACCCCCACGCAACCGCCCGATGTGCTGTTGCAACAAGCCGACCGCGATGTCGTCAATGGCTTTCGCGATGCAGCAATCGAGCGCTATCGTAGTGTGTTGACGCAAGACGCAACGCCGCAGCAACGGGCGACGGCGGCTTTTTCGTTGGGGCAGGTCACAGTGCGGGAAGGCTTGTTTCAAGAAGCGCACGACACACTGACCGGCTTCATCAACGAGTTCCCGCAAGAAGAACGTATCCCACAGGCTTACTTCTTGCGCGGCGATGCCAATCTCGGCCTCGCACGTTGGAACGAAGCCATCGCCGACTTCCGGCAATATCTTGCGCTGCGTCCCGGTCTCATCGACAGCTATGTCCATGAACGCATCGCCGACGCCCAACTCGCGCTCGGCCAACGAACAGACGCGCTGGCGAGTTATACCCTCGCGACGCAAGCGCAACGCCCACTCGTGCCGTCATTGATTTTGCGCGAAAAAATTGCGCGGATTCATCTCGCGGCGCAAGAGTATGCACAAGCCGTCTCTCAATACGACACGATTCTCGCTGTGGCGCGGAATGCACCGTACCGCGCTAGCATCGATTTTGAAGCGGCGCAAGCTTTGCTGCAAAGCGGCGACACACAAGGCGGTTTAGCGCGGTTGCAAATGATCTTCGAGGATTATGGCGACACGGCCACGGCCTATCAAGCCATGTTGCAGCTCGAAGCCAATGGCGTTCCGATCAGCAATCTCGAAAAAGGGCGGACAGCGTTCGTCTTCGGCGATTATCAAATGGCGATTGACGCTTTCAATACATACACGACGCAGCAGCCGATTGGTGCGATACCGCCGGATTTGTATCTGTTGCTCGGACGCGCCTACCGCGAGATTGGCAACCCCGCGGCGGCGCTCACGGCATTTCAAACGATTATCGATACTTTCCCACAATCGCCTGAATTCGGCGCGGCACTGCTAGAGCAAGGGCGGACTCACTTCCTCAACGGCGATATTCCGGCGGCGATTTCGCAGTATGAACGTATCGCCAATAATTTCGGTTATTTGCCGGAAGCGGCTGAGGCGTTGTGGCGGGCTGGATTTTTGTACGGCACGAACGGCGAACCGGCGCTGTCGCGAGCCGTCTTTGAACGCCTAGCGACGGAATTCCCCAACACAGAACAGGCGCGGAGCGGTCTCTTCCTCGCGGCGGCGTCTGCATTCAATAGCGGCGATTCGACCGGCGCCGAGACTCTCTATGCGCGCTTAGCCACGATGACGACCGGTGAAGAGCAGGCGGCAGCGTATTGGTGGGTGGGTCGCTTGGCGCAGTTGCGCGGCGACACCCGCACGGCGACCGACGCCTTTCGTCTCGCGACTGAAACCGCGCCGGACAGCTACTTCAGCGCACGGGCACAAGACATCGTCAATGGCCTAGCGCCCTTCAGCAGCCCGGCTGCCTTTCGCTTCAATTTTGATGAAAATGCAGAGCGCGCCGCCGCGGAGCAATGGTTGCGGACAACATTTGGCATTGTGCAAGAGGGGGCGTTGACGCCGCTTGCCCCCGCCCTACAAGCCGACCCCCATCTGATACGCGGGCGTGAGTTGTGGGCTGTGGCGGATTTTCAAGCTGCCGAAGAAGAATTCTTCACGTTGGTCGAGATGCACAAAACAGATGGCTTGGCGTCGTATCAATTGGCCGTCTTTTTCCGCGACATCGGTGCGTTTCAACCGTCGATTTTTGCTGCGGCCAACGTCATCAACGCCGCCAATGTCGGCACACTTGCAGCCCCGCCGTATATCGCTCGGATGCGCTATCCGATTTATTATGCCGATGTGGTCTTGCCGATTGCTGAGCGTCGCGGCATTGACCCCTTGCTCATCTTTTCGTTGATTCGGACGGAGAGCTTGTTCGATGCCGATGCGACGGCTGCCGCCGGTGAACGCGGCTTGATGCAGGTGATACCGAGTACGGCTGCGTATATTGCTGAGCAAATTCAATGGCCGGACTACCAGCCGACCGATTTATTCCAACCGCAAGCGGCTGTCGAGTTTGGGACATTTTATTTGTGGGAACAGTTGAATCGATTTGATAATAACGTCATGGCTGCCCTCGCCGGGTACAACGCGGGGCCAGGTCGTGCCATTGATTGGTTAGCGCTTTCGGGCGGTGATCCCGATGCCTTTATGACGGCTATCACAATCGATAGCACACGACAATATGTCCAGCGTATTTACAGCTTTTACAATATTTATCGTGTGCTTTATGGCCACGCTTGACGACTTGAAGCTGGTGCTATCTTCGGGTCAATCAAACACCGGTGCCGTTATCGCCCAGCATCGACTTGACTTTCGTCACCAGATCGTGGTGCAGAATGGGCTTGGGCAGATAGTCGTTGGCGCCGGCTTCCATACCCTGCATGACGCTTTCTGCATCGCCGCGTGCCGACAAGATGAGCACCGGCGTTTGCGAGGTGTCTTGACGTTGGCGTAATGTGCGGCACAATTCGATACCGGACATGCCGGGCATCATCACATCGAGAATGATGAGGTCGGGTCTGTTATTATGTTCAAGATAACCGAGCGCTTCCGCGCCATCTTTGACCTTTGTGACGTTAAAGCCACCACGTTCTAACATGATGCCAATGAGGGTGAGCGCACCAATTTCGTCGTCAACAACAAGGATGTCTTTGCTCATAGAGAATCTCGCTTACAGCCTCTGTTCATTGATTTTCGATCCATAAGTAATGAATTGAGCTTGTGTTTACAATTTCAGTGTACCATTGCTCAGGATTCTGACGCAACAAAGAATATCTTAATTCTTTTCGTGGAATATTTGGGGCTAGGCGGTTCTCTGTGTTATAGTTATCTAACGATGCAGTCTGCGAAAGGCTGCTACGGAGTTGGGAGAGATTATGAAATATGTGAAATGGCAATTTATTGGATTTGTTGTGGCGATTTTGTTGCTGAGTGTGGCGAGTGTCGGGGCACAGGACACAACATATACGATACCGGAAGACCCGGCGGATATGGATGCTTCGACCGTGATTGCGACCGTGGGCGACACAGAGATTACGTTGGGGCAATTTCGTGAACGGGTGCGTTATGAACGTTGGCGCTTCTTGAATACGATCAATCGTGTTGTCGAAGAAAGCGGGCCGCAGGTGCTCGATATTCAAGATCAATCGAATCCTTTTCTCCCGGCGTTGCAGAATGTCGCCGCGTTGATGGCCGATGAAGAGAATTTTGGTGCGCTGGTTTATCAATTCATGATCGCTGATGCCGTCTATCATGACGAAATACTCGCCCGTGATCTTGATATTTCGGTTTGTGATGTCGATGCGCAATGGGCGACCGTCCTTTTTGTTAATGAAGTGGATGAGTGTGACTTTGGTGATGATTTCAATATGTTACGGGCGGCCTATCTCACCGATGCGACTACATTCACGGGCGCATCGCCGGAAGTGATTACGCAGATTCTGGTTGGGCAGGCGGAACGAGAAATTGTCCGCAGCGCTGTTGGCGCGACATTTGAAGCGCCGCCGGTTACACTCGTGCAAACGCGGCATATTCGCGTGCCGTCACCCGATGTGGCGCAGGAAGCGCTCGACCGGATTAACGCCGGTGAAGATTTTGTCGATGTCATGCTTGATCTGACGATTGATAGCGGTGTGCGCGGCAATGGCGGCAATCTCGGCTTTTTCAGCGCCGGGCAGATGGTGCCAGAATTTGAAGATGCGGTCTTCAATGCCGAGATTAATGAATTTGTCGGCCCGGTTGAGACGCAATTTGGTTTTCATGTCATCGAAGTGCTCGACCGTGCGCCGCAAGTGCGTGCCCGGCAAATTGTCACCCGCACGCTTGACGATGCCAATCGCGCGTTGGAACGCATCGACGCCGGTGAGACATTCGCCGATGTCGCCCGCGAGATGTCGATTGACCGCAGCAGCGCCGGTCGCAGCGGCGATATGGGCTTCGTGATTCAAGGACAGGGTGACCCGGCGCTTGAGGAATTTTTGTTCTCGGCAGAACCCGGCGTGCTGAGCGACCCGATACAAACCGAACAGGGTTTCCATATTCTCGAAGTTATGCTGCGCGATGAGGACGATGTCGCCGTCAGTGCGCGGCATATTCTCGTTGAGACCGAAGAAGAAGCGAATGATGTCCTCGCGCAACTCGAAGCTGGCGCAGACTTCGAGACGCTTGCCAATGAAGTCTCGATTGACCCAACTGCTGCCGGGAATGGCGGTGATACGCTGACGATCCTCACCGCCGGTCAAGAGACCGGTTTCTACGAGTCCGGACGATTGCCGTCCGATATGGACGAGGCGATTTTCAATGCCGAGATTGGCGATGTCGTCGGGCCATTCGGGACGCAAGTCGGGTTCTTCGTCGTGCAAGTCGTCGCGCAAGATTCGCGCCCGCCGAATATTCAGGAAGTCGCCGACGCGCAAGATGAATTCGTCGATATGTGGGAGGCCGAGCGCTTCCAAGCCGACGACATCGAACGCACCGATTTGTGGCGTGGCTTCGTGCCGACCGACCCGCTTCCGACCGATGTCTCCGAGCAATTGCTGCCGTTTGAGACGTTGCTCATGTTGTTCGATCAGCAGCCTTGATAACCGGGCGGCGTCGCAAGCAAGCCGCCGTCGGCTAGTGCCGGCACATCAAAGCGACGAAAAGGATGTTGGCGGCTATTCATTTGTGACGCCATCTTCAAACGAGACTCGTTCATAAACCGCATTGAGCGCGAGTGCGCAAGCAATCGACGGCAGGGCAATCGTGCTGTCGAGACCTGCTGCTTCAGTCAATAACCACTCGTCTTGTTTCTGTCGCGAGAAATGCTCAATGCGTGCTTCGTCCTGCGCAATCAGGACATAACTTTGCAACGACTCAAGCTGCCGATAATGTTGGAATTTTTTGCCACGATCATACTGCTCCGTCGATGGTGACAACACTTCGATAATCAGTGTCGGATTGAGCAGGGTATCAACATGTTCGTCAGCGAATTGCGCTTCACCACAGACAACAGCAATATCAGGATAGGTGTACAATCCTGTCGCTGATACTCGCACGCGCATGTCGCTCATATAAATATTGCATAGGCGATTACGCAATTGTCCATATAGTGAGTAATATGTGCTACCTGCAATCAAATTATGCGCATTGCTGGCGCCGGTCATGGCAATGACGTGACCGGCGAGGTATTCGTGTTTGCCCTCGCTGCGGCGCTCAAATTCGAGGTAGGCTTCTTCTGTCCACTGTTCCCGTGGTAATGCGGACATGATTTGACTCACTTCTTCTCGTATTGTCTGTAAGGTAACCTTTGGTTAGTATTAGGAAAATAATTGGAACGGCTCAACCATCAAGAGCGCCAAGAAAAGCGCGATGCGTCAGAAAATCGGTGTATGTAGGGACGCAGCGCGCTGCGCCCCTACACAGAACACGCAACGTATTCATCATCGTGCCCACCTTTATGCCCTCTTTGCGTTCTTTACGCCTTTGCGGTTTTTCGAATTATTTTCCAGATTCTACAGTAGTATATCATGGTTGTTGTTCGTGTGTTATCCGCACAAAAAACCCCGTTCGTAATTTGAACGGGGCTTGCGATAAACACGCTGCATGGTTGCCCATCAACCGATCGGCTCTTTGTAGATGACGTAGCGTCCCATGTCGTCGCCCTTTGCGATGCACGTCGCCATGTCGATCTTGAATTCGTGACCGCCACTGACCCAC
>RFIA01000091.1 GCA_003695675.1 Chloroflexota bacterium | reverse complement strand
TGTCGCCGGTGGTGCGCTAACATCCGACACATAGGGATGATCTTCAATCACATTGACGTGTAGACGAATCAACCTTTCGATATTGCGCAGATGCTTGCGTTCATCGACATCGCAAAATGAATAAGCGATGCCCGAAGCCCCGGCACGCGCTGTGCGCCCGATGCGATGGACGTAACTCTCCGGCTCATTCGGCAAGTCGAAATTGATGACGTGCGTCACCCTATCAACATCGATTCCGCGCGCGGCGATGTCGGTGGCGACAAGGACGCGCGTTTTGCCTGATTTGAAATTAGCCAATGCCCGCTCACGAGCGGTCTGTGATTTGTTGCCGTGAATCGCTTCGGCACGAACACGAGATTGACCAAGTTGTTTGGCAACCTTATTGGCGCGGTGTTTCGTCCGGGTGAAGACGAGTACACGCCGGACGGCCTTATCAGCAAGTAGATGCTTCAACAAAGGGACTTTACCATTCTTTTCAACAAAGAAGACAGACTGATCGATTTTTTCGACGGTCGTCGCCTGTGGTGTGACTTCAACACGCACCGGGTTGAACAAAATGTGGTCGGCCAAATCTTGAATGTCTTGCGGCATCGTAGCCGAGAATAAGAGTGTCTGTCGCTTTGTAGGCAACGCCTTGATGATGCGCTTGACATCGTGGATGAAACCCATGTCGAGCATCCGGTCGGCTTCGTCGAGCACGAAAATTTCAACCGTGTCGAGACGGATCACACGTTGGTTCATCAAATCAAGCAGGCGTCCGGGGGTCGCAACGAGAATATCAACACCACGTCGCACGGCCTTGACTTGTGGTTGTTGCCCGACCCCGCCAAAAATAACGGTGTGCTTCAGATTCGTATGACGACCATTCGCCGCGAAATCTTCGCCGATTTGAGCGGCCAATTCGCGAGTCGGTGAAAGTACCAACGCCCGAATACCGCGTTTCTTTTGTTGTCCTGCACCGAGTCGTTGTAAAATGGGCAGCGCAAAGGCAGCCGTCTTGCCGGTGCCGGTTTGAGCGCAGCCGATGACATCGCGTCCGTCCAATACATAGGGGATAGCCTGTGCCTGAATCGGCGTCGGTTCGGTATACCCTTGCGCGTTTACAGCACGCAACAAAGGCTTTGTTAAATTCAATTCATTGAATTGCATAGTTCCTCAATAGTAGATTGTTATTGATGCGCCACATTGACGGGCGAATCTGTGATTTGAATGAGGGTAGATAAGTGGGGAGTGACTATATCATGCTCAAGCATATTCAGTGTAGCACACTTTCCAATAATGTGTAAGTGTATATATCCAATTAGCACATTTGTACGATCCAAAGTATACTCAAGACAGCATCGTGAGTGACCATCTCAATAGACTGAAGGAGCAAAAATCATGTCAACGTATTCATCGCAACTGTTACAAGAACAATTCAAAAGTGCGCACGATTGGCTGATGAACACCATCGGTGAAGCGGACGAAAGTCAGCTTCATTGGCAAGCGGACGGCTTGCCGAGTCCCATCGGGGCGCAGTTGATGCACGTCCTCCTCGTGGAGGATTTCTTCGTCGGCGCATTGAGCGGCAACGGGCCGCTCATGATGGGCGACTTCGCCGGGAAGACGGGCGCCAGCGAGATGCCCCCGCAAAGCGGCCCGTGGGACGAATGGGGCAAGTCTGTGCAAGTAGACCTCGCCGCAGCGCGTGACTATGCCGACGCCGTCTTCAAGGCGACCGATGCGTATGTCGGCTCGCTTGATGATGAAGCAGTCGCCGAGAAAATCACACTCGAGGCAGTCGGCATCGAAGACAGAACACGTGGGAATATCCTGTCGATTCTGATTCTCAACTGCTTCACCCATGCGGGAGAAATCTCCGCGCTCAAAGGCTTGCAAGGCGAAAAAGGCTACCCATTTTAATATAATTTCATATATTATTATCTACTGGCGGCAATTGCAGCAGTTGCGGCAGCACAAATTCTCGATTCTACTGCAATACTGCCACAACGAAACGCCTTTTGCGAAATTTGCCGCAAATACCATAAGCGAAAATCATTCGCATTTTCTGACCGATTTATGGCGGCCAAATGGGGGGGGGCGCCGCCATAAAATCTCCTCCCAAAATAGAACGGGTCAGGGGTGAGGTTGGAAAGCATAATGCAGCACATCCATTAGAACATATATTCTAAGCGAAAATACGCCTCCTGCATAGTAGAAATAGGTACGGTGTCGGTTAGCGTTCGGCTTCAATATCCGACAGCTCACAACTTTTCCGTTAATTATCAATTTCATCCCCAATCTTTATTAACGATTCGACAATCTTCCTGTTATAGTTGAAATGATCGTCATGCGTATTGTAGGAGGATTGCATCATGCAAATTCGTCGAATGATGGGCGTACTCATCGTGATGATGATGCTCGTCACGGGCACGACGCAGGCACAACGCGGACGCGGTGGTGGCGGCGGTGGCATTCAAATTCCGCAAGTCAACCCGCCGACCGTCAACATCCCGGACAGCGTGCCATCAACGAGTGGCGAAACGATTGTCGGCCAAGTCGAGGCGTTCGCCAACACATTGAATGGCGAAGATTTGTCGGCGGTGTTGAACACATTGCAACTGCCGCAAGATTTGCCCGCGACGGCAGACGAACTCGAAGCCTATTTGGGGCAATATTCACTGCCGTATGATTATTCTGTCGAGAATTTCGACGATTTCACCTTCGGCACATCGCAGGAAGCATACGGCGCGGTGATTGCGTTCGCACAGCAGCATCTCGGCATCTCACCGGCGCCGATTTATGCGTGGGAGATTTCCGGCGAATCGCAAGCCATCGACACATCAGACCCGTCGGTGCAGCAAATCGTCAGCCAACTGCCGCCGGAAAGCCAAGCATTAGTCGAGTCGGCGGCGACGATTTCGACGACGAGTTATTGGGGGCTGATGGCCGACGGCGCGGCGGTGGTGTATGTCGATGCTGAATGCGAATCCGGTTCATGCGCAATCGACCTCGACACATTGCAATTCAGCATCTCGACGGCGTCGTTAGGCGGGTATGGCTTCTATCGATTGGGCAATGTCGGCAGCGAAAGCGACGCGCTCAGCATGATTGTCAGCACCTTCCCCACATTGGCGAATATCCCGCTCACGGGCATTCCGGTCGAGGCCGGGTACGCTTTTGCAGGCACGGCGGTGGACAATAGCAGCGCCACATTGCTCGGTTATGTCGCGGGGGTCGATTTGTCGGTTGGGCAGCCGCTTGTGTATGCGCTTGTCGGTGTCGGCGAGGGATACCTCAACGTCGTGCGCTAACTGTATATCTCGCGCCATATCAAACGCTCCCGTTTCGGCCTGCGGGAGCGTTTGAATTTACCCCTGCTCCTCCGTATTGACTCGCGCCGCCTCTAGCAATTGCGCGACCTCCGCCGCTTGTTTGACCTGCATCTCGGCGACGAGCATACGTTCGTTGTCTTGCAAACGCTCGAAGGCATCTTCATCGACCAACAAGTCGGCGCTCAGGCCGCTCTGCTGCCATTGCAGAATAGCGTAATAGCCAATCCAAATTTCGTAATTTTGCACGAATTGTTGGGCGAGTGCCGGTTTGCGCTGCACGATTTCGTCCAAGCGTTTGCGATACGCGCCGAACGATTTGTTGTAATAAACGGCGATGCTGTTCCCCGCTTCGATGAGGCGGTAAGCGACGGACGTCACATCGGCCTCAGCCGGGTCGAGGTAATCCCATATCCGAAAGAAGTGTTCGGGATTTTCCACCGGGTCAATGCCATGCACTTCAAATTGTGGCACATAACCGCGCGCTGTTTTGATGCGCTGCTCGCGCGGCGGCAGAATCTCATACGGCAAGCGGTCTTCGAGCACACGCCCGTCCGGCAGCATTAACGAGACGATAATCGTGCCGATGTCGCCCGGTTTGGCGTCGGCGGTCGGTCGCAAGCGCCAATTGATACGCCCACCGACGAGCGAGCCTTTCGACACATCCGCAAGATGACGCGGCGCGACACGAATGCGCAGCGCGTTAGTCCGGTCGAAGCGCGTGTCGGCGTCGGTCTCGACGCGGATGAGGCGCGTGTCGTTATAATGAATGCGCAGCGCCGGTTGTGGCCGCACAATCTCGAAGCGGCTCACTTGGGGATACGGCAGCGTCGGCAATTTTTCTCTGCGTTTGCGCGACGTGCCGTTGGATTTTGAGCGCGAGTTGTTGGCGACGCCATCATACAAAACCGGCACTTGACCGTATTTGCCGAAGTCAAGTCCCTTGTCGCGCAGCAGGCGGGTGATTTGTTTGCGGACTTCTTCGTTGGCTTCGTTCGATTCGCTTTTCACGAGCGACTCTTGCAGCTCGGCTTCGAGTTCGTGCAGGTGTTCGTCGTCGCGGAAGTGGTCTTGCACGACGCGCACAATCTCGCTGAGCACTTCGCCCTCTTTGAAGCCTTCGCGCGTTGACGACAGCAAGCTGCTGCGCACCCGTTTGCTGATGTGCGAGAGATCAAAATGCACGATGATATGCTTCGCGACTTGCGGCAGCTTGGCCTCGCGCACGATGCGCCCGGTGAGTTCGCCGTGATTCTGCCCGTTGAGCGTCGCAATGACCGGGTGATTCGGGTCAACGAATAAATCATGGGGACGGGCGCGTTGCGTCGGCTTGCCGTCTTTGTCCGGCGGGCCGGGCGCGAAGACGACCCAATATTCGACGCCGAGCGATTGCGGTTCGTCCGGCAATGGACGCAGCCAAAAGCGCGGTTGATGATGGCGAATTTCGACGCCCGCTTCGCCGCGCATCAAGCGGTTGCGCGTCCCAATGACGATTTCGCTGCGATGCGCCGTCTTCTTACGCACATCGGTGATGCGAAACGGCAGCAATGGGTCTACCAACATATAATTGAGCGCGTGATACAAATTGCGCGTACTCGTCGAAAGCGGGCGTTCGAGGCCTTCTAAGCGATAGCCGTAATGCCGCACGAGTGTTCCCGTTGCGAAGTCCGGCAGTTCTTTCGGGCGCGGCTTAATCGCCGGGTACAAATCGATGACGGCATCGGTATGCACCGTCGGGATGTAAGCACGACCATCGTCGCCGCGCACTGTCAGATAGACATAAGCGTTTTCTTTGTAATCGTCTTCGAGTTCCATCAACTTAACGAGTGTGAAACCGAGTGTGCCCGGCGTGTCAATCCGCCGCGACATAATCAGCGTGTAATTGCAAAAGGCAATCGTCGCCGACCCGCCCTGCCCGAAAGCCCCGGCCAGATAACGCTTGCTGATTTTATTGCCGCGATGAAAGCTCAAAATCGTATCGCTGAAATCGTCGGGATGAATGCCGATGCCGCTGTCCACCATATCAATCGACGGTCGCACGTCTTCGTCGCCGGGCATCATGACGATATTGATTTGATTGGCGTAGTCGTTTATTTGCCGCGTTGAGAGTTGATACAAGCCGGAATTCGCGCTGGTCGGCGGCCTGCCGAACCACGCTTCCGCCGCTTCCATCGGTGTCGCCGGTGGATGGTTGGCGTCCCCTTGAAGATACATTTCGCGTTCCAGCACCGCGTCAATCGCATTGGTGACACGTTCCGTCAAACTGCGTCCCGGTTTTGAACCAAGATTAATCGTGGACATATTCGACGGATTATCGCTGAAGAAATGCCATTGCAACCCCAAGTCGCCAAACGGTGTATCGACCGGCACACGTACATCATCGCCAATATGGTCGAGGATGGCCGCAACCTCACTCGGCTTTGTCACATGCAAGAAAGCCTGCAGCAAGTCAACCATGCTAGTGATGGGCATAATTTTCTCCATCTATACCTTCGTTCCAAAGCCGCACCATGCGTTGAAAGCGGGCGGCGTCATTATCCAAAACTGACGTTACATCGCGAATCACCATGATAAGTAACAATCAGCTTCAGCGTCAATAGACAACTGGGTGTGACGGCGACGATCATGGCTTTCTATTCATTATCCAACAAATCGAGCGTTCATGCCGTAAACATTTGGGCAAATTAAGCGCAATTCCCCGTGCCCCACAGCGAGGGATTTTATAAATTTCTTACACAGCGATTACGCATTTTTTATAGCGCTTCGTTATAACGTGAAATGCAAAATTTCACGTGTGAGGAGGTGATGAAGGATGATTGCCTTTGATATTCCGGTAGCCATATTGCGCGTATTCATTGGTCTCCTCTTCGTCGGGCATGGCGCACAAAAGCTGTTTGGTTGGTTTGGTGGCCCAGGCTTGAGTGGATTCACCACGATGTTGGAATCGATGGGTTTCCGCCCGGCACGGTTTTGGGCTTTCGTCGCGAGCTTGGCCGAATTCGGCGGCGGTATTCTCTTGGCATTGGGTTTGCTGACGCCGGTTGGCATGGCAGCAATCATCGGTTCGATGTTGGTCGCTATCTTGACGGTTCATTTCGCAAACGGCTTTTGGAACACAAACAACGGTTTTGAATTCAACCTCGTTTTGCTTGCCAACACGCTGCTGTTCGGTTTGATTGGGCCGGGGCCCTATGCGCTCGACCAACGCATCGACTACCCATTCGATTATAGCCTGTTATTCGCCGTCAGCGTGGTCGTGATGCTCGCCGGTGTTGCGATAGCCATCTACAAATTGCAGCATCAAGACCGGCAAGAGCAAATTCCGCAAACCAGTTAAGCAAACAGCAAAGTACAAACTTCTGACCGGCAACCTTCCTCTGCACCAAGGGGAAGGTTGTCGCTTTTTATAAATCGCTGATTTTCCAGATTCCCAAGCTGCGGTCGGGCAGCTCGGCAAAAGATTCTTCGGCGATGACCTGTAGGGGCGGCGGCAAAGCGAAAGGCGGTCGTTCGAGGTTGATTGCGCGATACAGGCCGGTCGGAATATCGGTGTTGTGTGGTTGGCTGGGAAATGTGGTGGTGATGAGATATTGCGATTGACTGCGCTTGACATTTTCCAGCGCACGCAACACATCGGCATTCGACAGGTGGATGAACAAGTCGCGGCAAAACACGATGTCTACCTGTGGCAACGGTGAACTCGTGATGTCCAAGACTGCAAAGCGGCGCCACTCGTTGGCGTATTGCCGACGATTGTGCTCGACAATGACGCGCAAAATATCGCCGCCGATATAAAGATCAACGCCTAAATCGACGGCTTGCATCCAATTGAAATCGCCGCAGGGAATATCGAGGAATGATTTCGCGTCCAGTTCGCGAACAATTCCCGGCAAAATGGCGCGTAATTTCTCGGTGCGATGCAGGTCAGACCCGGTGCCAGAACGCGACTCCGCCCCCTGCCAAATATTGCGATGATAGATCAGATAGAAGATGAAACGCGCAGGCAACAAGCGCAAACACAAGCGCAAATTTTTGCGGCACAATTTTTCAACCCATGCGAGACGACGCCCTTTTGCAGTGACGAGTTTGTGCGGGTCGGATTCCGGCGTGTTTTGGGGCGCATCGAGCATGATCTATTTCTCCCGCACAACGGATGTTTTCATCGCAGACCGCGCCGTCTCGAAGGTAGCGGGGCGTTCTGTAGCCGCGTGACGCTGCACCTGCAAAGCGCCGGCTGCGGCGGCGAGGCGCACACTGCTTGGCAGCGGCCAATCGTGCAGCAAGCCGTAAAGCAAACCGGCACGAAAAGCGTCGCCCGCGCCGGTCGCGTTATGCACCTCGACATGAGGTGGCGTGACGCTGAATGCGCTGCCGTCCGGCGCGACGACAAACACATCGTCCGCGCCATTTGTCAGAATGACGATGCCGTTATTGATGGCTTGTAATTCACGCATCAATTGATGCTTGTCCACAGCGGGATATTGCCGGTCAATCACCGCCGCCGAGTTGATGACGACCTGCGTCATCGGCAGCAATTCGTGTGTCGTCTCGATGATGTCCGCAGCAACGACCCGCACCCCCTTCTCATGCGCCAAGCGAACGATGTTGAACGTCTCGCGTTCGGGATTGTTGAGGTAGAAGTTGACCGTCACATAGGCGACACCGGCCAGCAACTTCGCCTCCGCAGGTGTCATCGGCGCGTCATCGTAGCCAAATTCAATCAGGTAACGGTCGCCATTCGGCGGGACAATCGCCTCGATATGCGGTGTCTCGACCGAGTCGCTGCGGGCGAGATGCGTCAGGTCGAGCGCGGGATAAGCGCTCAACCATCGCCACACCCGGTCGCCGTGCGAGTCATAACCGATTGCGTTGCCGGTCAAGCGCACAGGAATGCCCCACTGTGCCAGCCATGTCGCGGTTTGCGCCGCCCCACCGCCGAGTTGATGATAATGCGCTGTCGGCGTCGCGGCGACTCCCGGCGTCGGCAGATAGGGGACGTGTATGATGTGGTCGATGCTGATGCCGCCGTAGCATAACACACGCGCAGATGCTGACATGCGACGTATCAGGCCATCGGCTTCGGCACGGCGGTCAATTCGGAAAGGGCGACGGCAATCTGCGCGGCGACTCGCCCATTGTTGACGAGCAAGGCTTGATTCGTCACGAGCGATTTGCCATCGGTCAATTCCAACACGCGCCCCAAGATGTATGGCGTGACGGCGTTGCCGGTTATGCCGCGTGCGTGTGCTTCGTCCGTCGCCTGTTGAATAGCCGGGTCGATGACATCATCGGGCAATTCGTGTTCTTGGGGGACGGGCACACCGATGAGAATGCCGTGATTGATTTGCAAGGCATGACTCGCGTGGATGATGCGTGCCGCTTCCGCCGCCGAGTCAATGCGTTGGTTGACCGGCAAACCGCTATCGCGCCGGTAAAATGCGGGCAGATGGTCACACTGCATACCGAGCACCGGGACGCCGTGTGTTTCCAACACTTCGAGCGTCAACGGCAAGTCGAGGATCGATTTCGCACCGGCACAGACGACCGTCACCGGTGTCCGTCCGAGTTCGATCAAATCTGCCGAGACATCAAACGGCTGCCCGCGATGTACGCCACCGATGCCGCCGGTCGCGAACAATTGGATGCCGACTTTGTGGGCGACGATCATCGTCCCGGCGACGGTCGTGGCCGCGTCTTGCTTGAGGCCGACGGCTATCGCGAAATCGCGGCGGCTGCATTTGCGCACACGTCCGGCAGGCGCTTGTGCGAGATACTCGATGTGCTCGTGCGACAAGCCGGCGATGATTTCCCCTTTGATGACGCCGACCGTCGCGGGGACTGCGCCGCCATCGCGCACGGCTTGCTCCATCGCAAGCGCCGTTTCGATATTGATTGGGTGCGGCAAGCCATGTGTAATCACCGTCGATTCGAGCGCGACAACCGGACGCTGACGGCGCAGTGCATCGGCAACTTCATTGGAGAGTGTTATTTGAAAAGACATGGTTTCTTTCTCATCTACTGGGATATACAACAGATTAAACGGATAACGAGGGCATAGCAAGCTATGCCCCAACAGCACGCCATGCCCCAATGGAGTCGCTTTTCGTTGGGGTTTAGCGAGCTAAACCCTTCAGGGCATAGCAAGCTATGCCCCAACAGCACGCTATGCCCCAACTAGCACGCTATGCCCCATCAGCACGCCATGCCCCATCAGCACGCTATGCCCCATCAGCACGCTATGCCCCATCAGCACGCCATGCCCCATCAGCACGCTATGCCCCATCAGCACGCAATACCCCAACAGCACGCCATGCCCCAATGG
>RFIA01000090.1 GCA_003695675.1 Chloroflexota bacterium | reverse complement strand
TGCTCCTAAATGATAGGGATTATCCGTTTCTATTATACCAAACTAACAGTGATTTTGCCTTTGTAAATAGCTGTTCGAGTAGTTCACCTAACCTGATGCATGATGACGGTTGGACTACATCGGCAATTGATGAGGGTATTCGGCTCAGGTATAATCACCTTGTTTACGGAACAACATAATCAAACGGAAAAACCATGTCACAGCGACCTAGAGTTTACCCATTTACAGCGATAGTCGGGCAAGAGCGGATGAAACGCGCTCTGATTTTGAACGCGATTGATATGCGCATCGGGGGCGTATTAATACGCGGTGAACGCGGCACCGGCAAGTCAACGGCGGCGCGTGCCCTCGCTGTTTTGTTACCCGAAATTGATGTCATCGCCGACTCACCCTTCAATGATGACCCTCATCGACCAGACACATGGTCAGACATCGTGCGTGAGCGCTATGGCAATGGCACACAACCACCCGTTGAAAAACGGCGTATCGGTTTTATCGACCTGCCCGTCAGCGCGACAGAAGACCGCGTCGTCGGCACACTTGACATCGAGAAAGCGATTCAACAGGGCGAACGGCACTTCGATCCCGGCGTCCTCGCGGCAGCTAATCGCGGCATTCTTTACGTCGATGAGGTGAACTTGCTCGACGACCACGTCGTTGACCTGTTGCTCGACTCGGCGGCGATGGGTATCAACGTCGTCGAACGTGAAGGCATCAGCTTTTCGCACCCGGCACGCTTCATCCTCATCGGCACGATGAACCCAGAAGAAGGCGACCTGCGTCCGCAACTGCTCGACCGTTTTGCATTGTCAGTAGAAGTGCAAGGCATTCAAGATGCGGCCGACCGTATGGAAATTCTCGAACGACACATCGCCTATGAGACCGACCCCCAGCAATTTTATGAAGAATGGACGCCCGCCGAGCAAGAACTTTCTGAGCGCATTGCCGCTGCGCGTGAAATAGTCGATGATGTGACATACACCAAACGCGATTTGTATACAATTGCGTCGTTGACGAGCCAATGGCAAATTGACGGCCACCGCGCCGACCTCGTAATTTTGAAAGCAGCGCGTGCGCAGGCCGCATTTGAAGGGCGCACACAAATCAACAATCTCGATATCATGATGGCGACTGAGTTGGCCATCCCACATCGTCTCAAGCGCGGGCCATTCGCCGATGCCAAAGTCGATATGAGTTCGCTTGCCGACCAAATTGACCAAACCAGCAGCGAGTGGGGTGAAGGTGAAGAAGCCGGTGAACCCGACGCTAGTGCGGACGAGAGTGCTGTCAAAAAAAAAGTCAATCCGTAACCACAACATCGGATGATGAGATGCCCGACTATGGGCAAACTGACCCGAGCCAACAAGACATCTTCGACAATCAAGATGCGTATTGGTGGGATGGGGGCAAGCAAGTCGAATCGAAGGCCGAATTTGCGCCGCGCCAATTGCAAACCCCACTTGACAAATTGACACGGCGTGTGAGCGGTCGGCGTTCGCGCACGCGCACAGATCGTAAACGAGGTCGGTACATTCAGGCGCGTCCGGCCAATGGACAATATAACGACATCGCCTTTGATGCGACTCTTCGTGCTGCGGCGCCCTTCCAACAAGAGCGTGAAAGCGAAATGGCCTACGCCTTGCGCAAAGATGATCTTCAGCGCAAGGTGCGTGTGCGCCGTGCGGCGAATTTGATCTTGTTCGTCGTCGATGCGTCGTGGAGTATGGCCGTTTCTGAACGCATGGAAGCGACAAAGGGTGCGATTATGTCGCTGCTCACCGATGCTTATCAACGCCGTGACCGTGTGGGACTCGTCGTCTTCCAAAAAGATCGGGCACAAGTCGTGCTGCCGCCAACGAACTCGGTCACCCTCGCTAAGAAAGCGCTCGCCAATATTCCGGTCGGTGGCAAGACACCGCTTTCCGCCGGGTTATTCCTCGCCTATGAAATTGTCCATCGCGAATTGAATCTGCACCCGGACATCGCCCCACTGATGATTGTGCTCACCGACGGCGCGGGCAATGTCTCGATGGGCGAGACGTTCTCGCCACAAGAAGAAGCCCATAGAATCGCTGACAAGATCAGAATGGAAGATATTCGCACGATCACTATCAATATGGAACATCTCGCCTTCGATCAAGGATTGGCGAATCGCTTGGCCGACCGACTCGGCGGGCCGTGTTACACCCTCAACCAACTCCACGCCGAAGCGTTGCTGCAAACCGTGCGCAAAGAGATGGAAGACCTATAGACAATATGGATGATTATTCTCAGCGAATCGTCACCGCAAAATGTTCTTAAACCAGCGAAAGAACGGATTCAAAGAGCAGTTATACTTTCGCCGCGACGCCGGGAAACGCCCACGACAGAGCTTCTGGCATAACGGCGCGGAAGTTGACCAAGCCGTGCCCACTGCCAATCTCGACATATTTGTAGGCCACGTCGTCGCGTTGTTCGAGGATGGTCTTCAAACGTTGTGCTGGTTCGTAAAAGCGCGACCCCATCTCATAACGCCCAACCGACTGGAAAATCCGTTTCGGTAGTTGCATTGCTTGGGCGAAGCGTTCGTTGTATTGTCGTAATTGCTCTTCATAACGACCGCGCCCCAAGGGTGGCGAAATCATGATGAGTCGTGTGAAGACGTCTGCATGGGCGAGGGCAACATGCGCCGCCGCGACCGCCCCTGCCGCAACCCCGCCAATGCCAAAATCGGTCTCGCGGATACGATAGGTATTCGTCAGAAAAGGTAATAATTCATTGATGACAAATGCGCTATAGTTATCATTGTCAATGTATTCATTCTCGCGGTCGCGTGGCCCGGCACTCTGCACCATAGCAACCACCATCGGCTGCACATGCTGATGTTTTGCCAATACATCGACAATCGACGCAACCTGTAGCGGCCCCGCATTCCATTGCCCATCTTGCATAATCAATAAAGGATAGGCCATGTCGGTCACAGCATAACCATAAGGCGCATAGACCCACACCTTGCGCCCCTGCATATTCAAATTGACGCTGTCAATAGTATGTGTAACGACATTGCCGCGCGGCACATTTTGCATCGCCATTGCAGACCAGTCCGGGAAGGGACGCGCATAAGGCATTCGCAAGACCGACACATCCATTTCCGGTGTTCGCATCCGCAGAGGATTGCGTTGGTCGGGATGCCAATGTTCAAGCCGCGACCGAATATCCTTTTCCTGCGCAAGCGGCGTCATCGGGTCATTGATTGCCAGCAAATAATCCAATAAATCGTCTGGTGCGAACTTGAGTGTCACATACCACAATGACGTGCCGGGCAAATTCGTCATCGGTTCAAATGGGGGGTCACGTTCAATGGTATCGAGATTAACAGCCGCGCTCTTCGTCCCCATCCGTGAATAGACAAATGTTGCTCGATTACCAGTAATCCATGGCCATTCTGTGCGGTCGCGTAGCAATTCGACCACCAAATCTTGCCGTTCACGGTCATTGTCTACGCTTCTTGCTTCAGCGAGAAATTCTTCAAATGTCGTCCATCGGGCCATGCCCCTCGCCCTCCTTGATGTCTGCACGATATAATTCTTAGATTGTAACACTTTGCCTAGAGTGTGACGACTCCACTCAATAAGCAAGACAAACGATCAAGTTCAATATTCAACAAGATATTGAAATATGCTTCTTCAAATGGTGTTGTCATAATTCATCAACTTCCTCTTGTTCCAACGGTTGTTGTTCGATCTTTTTCGGCGGCACGGGTTTATCAATCGTTCCATTGAAGCGCGTCATCGTCAGGTCAATACCATCAGCCAACCATGCCTCGACCGCAAGCACCGCTCGGTCAACCACTTCTTGTGCAAGGATCGCATCGTCACCTTCGAAGTCAGTCAGGACATAATTCGACGCTTCCATTTTGCCGGGAGGCCGCCCAATACCGAGTCGCAGCCGATTGAAGTCGCGTGTGCCGAGATGTTGAATGATACTGCGTAAGCCATTCTGCCCACCGGGGCCGCCACCCCGCCGCAGTCGAATTGTTCCCAATGGAATATCAAGATCATCGGAAATCACGAGCAGGTTTTCAAGCGACAATTTATAAAAGTCAACAAGACCGCGCACCGCCTGCCCGCTATTATTCATATAGGTCTGCGGTTGTGCTAGCAGCACCTTATGCCCATTGATGATGCCACTCGCCGTCAGCGCATTTTTTTCTTTTTTCGCGAGCATCATCCCATGTCGTTGCGCCAACGCATCGACAACACGAAAACCGAAATTGTGACGATTGTTCGCGTACTTCTTGCCCGGATTGCCGAGACCAACGATGAGAAATTGTTCTGTCATTTGTACCACAAAGTGTCTAGCAGCGCCTAGCCGATGATAACAGTTTTTACACGAGAACTATAGGCGCTTATATCATCTCGCGTTCGTCTTTAAATTGTGTTTCATACAACTGGGCATAGAGACCAGCCTGTGTCATCAATGCGTCATGTGTGCCTTGTTCGACAATTTCGCCCCGGTCGAGGACGAAGATACGGTCGGCAGCGAGAATTGTGCTCAGGCGATGGGCAATGACGATGCTCGTGCGGCCTTCCATCACGGTTTTGAGCGCATCTTGAATTAACGCTTCGGACTGACTGTCGAGATGACTCGTCGCCTCGTCCATCACAAGAATGCGCGGGTCTTTGAGGATGACACGGGCAATGGCAATACGCTGCTTCTCACCACCGCTGAGCCGATAACCGCGCTCCCCAACAATCGTGTCGTAACCGTCCGGTAATCCTGTGATGAAATCGTGAATATTAGCCGCTTTACACGCCGCGACAATTTGTTCATCACTCGCGTCAAGATTCGCATATAACAGATTCGTGCGAATGGTATCGTGAAAGAGATGCGTTTCTTGTGTCACCATGCCAATTTGCGCCGCCAATGAGTCTAGAGTCACGTCGCGCAAATCATGCCCGTCCAGCAACACACGCCCGCCAGTCGGGTCATACAAACGCGGGATGAGATACGTCATCGTCGTCTTGCCTGCACCACTTGGCCCGACAAGCGCTACGAGCTGTCCGGGTTCAATTTTGAACGAAATATTCTTCAGCGCCATTTCCCGTACTTGACTGTAGCCACCTATACTGTCATTTGATTGCGCATCATCAGCCGGTTGATGACGGCCATTAGTTTTTTCTTCATGTTGCCCGTCGCGCCGTGAGAAGTCGCCAGAGAGTACAGCCCGCACATTCTCTGCCCGCCCGGGACGCTCGAAATTATGCAACAAGTGTGTCTCGTCAATTTCATATTTGAAATCAACATTCTCGAATACAAGTTCGCCACGCACATTATCGAGCACAATTGCATCCGGTTTTTCGGTAATGTCAAGCGGCAAGTCGATGACTTCAAAGACACGTTCAAAGCTAACCATCGACGTTGCAAATGTGACTGGGGCATTGGTCAAGCTCTGCAATGGGCCATAAAGCTGTGTGAGATATGAACCAAAAGCGACAATCGTCCCAATAGTGAAAACTCCATTCAATACAAGATGCCCACCAACCCAATAGATGAGTCCGGTGCCAATGACACTGACGAGACTGATAAGCACGAAAAATTGACTGCCCGCAACAGCGCGGTCAATGCCGATGTCGCGCACTTGCACCGCCCGGCCACTGAAACGCTCGACTTCGTTACGGGTACGCCCAAATAATTTGACGAGTAAAGCCCCGCCGATGTTGAGCGTCTCATTCGCCATCGCGTTCATCTCGGCATTATATTGCATCTGCTCACGAGCGAGTTCTCGCAAGCGCGTACCCAGCCGTCGCGCCGCAAATATAAACAGTGGGAACACCAACAAACCCAATAAAGTCAAGCGCCATTCGAGCGTGAACATCACCACAAGCGTTGCGACAACGGTGACGATATTGGTGACAATCTCGACAAGTGTGCTGCTAATCGCCTGTTGTGCGCCGACGACATCGTTATTCAAACGGCTGATGAGTTCGCCCGTGCGCGTATTGACGAAGAAATTCATCGACATACGTTGCAAGTGTGTGAAGACACTCACGCGCAAGTCGTAGATGACGCCCTCCCCCACAGCCGCATTGAGTTTGCGTTGCGCGATACGAATTACCCCACTGACGACGGGTATCAGCACCAAACCGAATGCCAACAAATTGAGGCGTGTCACATCTTGATTCGGCAGCGCGTCATCAATAATCTCGCGAAAAATCAACGGCGTCAGCAATTGCAAACCGGTCGTCGCTAAAATCGCGAGTAGCATCAAAACAATCTGTGTCTGATAGGGGCGGGCGTATCGCAACACCCGCTTGACAAGCGGCCATATCTGTTCACGTTTGAGCTTCGAGAAATTGTCGTCGTCGCGCACAAACGTGAACCAACCGCTACCACGATAACCCATCCGCAAACCACTCCCCTCTAAGCTAATTTGCTGATTATTGTTAAAATATAGCACAGAACAAGACAATCAGGCGTGCTTCTGCGATTTTCTGTCGCAATTCTGATGCGTCACCGCAAGCAATCTTTATTCAAATCGATTCGAATGCACAATATAAATGATATACAATAAGCGTAGATTAAGGAGAGACAACCCATAAGCAAGATTTGCCCAGAAAATTAGTTTCATATTTTGATATTGTTCTCAATCAATTTATCCAATATATTTCAGAATGTTCACTCATAAGAGTATTTCTAATCATGATCTTCATTTGTCATGCTACCAATGATGATACATTTGCAGATAGATTATCTCGCGACTTGCAAGCACGAGGCTACGAAACATGGGTTGACCACATCAATCATGTCCCAGCAGGTATGCATTGGGACGAATATGTTGACCAACAATTGCGCGTTGCGGAGATAATGATTCTCATTATTTCTCATGCCGCAGCAAGATCGCCCAATGTCTCGGCGGAATGGCGTGAGTTTCAAAGACTCCGCAAACGCATTATCCCCGTCAAGGTGGACCGGTGCCCGATGCCATTATTGCTCCGGCACATCCAACACTTGTCATTCATTGATGATAATTCTTATGATGAAAACTTTAAACGCCTGCTGAGTTCACTTCCCATCATTCAGCGCCTGACACGCGAAACACAGATGAACGAGGACGACCTGCGTCTTAGCGAGTTGAAAAGTCAAGGTGAGCGGATTTGGGGCATGTTGAGTAATCTTGTGGAGCATAACTATAGTGTATTGGTCTTCCCAACATTGGAACAAACACTGAAAGTCAATCTGATAAAAGAGAAATTATTGATTGGGTGGTATGACCCACAAACCAACATGCGACCGGATATTGACCTCGCCAAATACAATGCGCGAGAAAATGGTGTTTCGCGGCAGCACGCGATGTTGTCGAAACACACGGATGGTTGGCAAATTACTGACCTAAGTTCATTGAATGGTACCTATATTGACCGGCATCGGCTACAGGTCGAAAAGCCCGTGCTCTTGAAACATAAAGCCCTTGTCCATCTTGGTGAACTGCCGATTCAATTTTTCTTCAAATTAGACGATTAGAGAAAGCAATTGACCAACTCGCCAATTATCCCCCATCGACAATTGTGAACAGCATCGGTGCGCCGACATTGCCGCCGTTAATCGATAACTGAACGCTCCATTCACCGGGTGTGAATTCAGCGTCAGTTTGGTCGATGAAAAACCAAATGCAAGCGTCATCGATACGAAAATCGGGAACGAAATCAAAGGCAGCGACCTCCACATTTTCACGAAACCAGCGCGAAGCGATTTGCGTGCCGGGCACGATGTTGTCTGCAACGGCGACGACATAAATTTCGGCGGTGTCCGATGTGAACTGTGATGTTTGATTGACGGCGCAGTCATCATCGCCGACTCCGGTCGCGGTCACAATTTGTGACAGGATCGGCTGTGCACCAACCGTCGGCAATCCTGCGGGAGTCGGGGCCGATACAGGCGAGACAACGGCATTGACCTCGCCGGTTGCATTGGGGTCAACAATGCGCGATGGTGGCGCGGGTGTCGCCGTCGCTGGTAAGTTGACGACATTTGCTGCCGTGACGATAATGCCTTCTGTCGGCGTGCCGCGCAGCAGTAAAGTCGCGACGAGAAATTGATTTTGGTTGACCACATTGCGGACTTCGGTCTGCGCATGTTCAAGCGTAATGGCTACACGGTCGATTTCGTGGGTGGCCGTCGCGTTGATGATTGCGACTCGGGTTTTGAGCGACTCATTTTCCGCGACTGCCGTGCGCTCAGCATCGTTCGCGCCGACCGCCGAACATGCCGCGGCGAGTAGCGCCCATATCAGCATCATGATGCGCATGTTGACGTGCTGCATCCAAGACTCCGTGTTTGTGAACAATCAGAGCATCAGTCTAATCAGAGTTGGTTGTTGCGGCAAGAGTTTGAAAAAGTCCCATCAAAAATTTGGGTGTTTGTGGGCAAGTGACTTGCAGAGTCGTAAAATAAAAACTCCAGATTTGTCGCCGGAGTTTATGTTATTTGCATTTTATTATAGTGGAGGTGTCGGGAGTCGCACCCGAGTCCACATGGCTGGCCTACACATCTCTACAAGTTTAGTTGGCCTTTTACATTCGCCGACGGCAGCCCCGGCCAACCGGGTAAACCGTCAACTAGCCGATGTCGCTTGGCCTCACTTATCGGCATCGGTGAGGTCGCACTTCGTCTTTGGTGTCGCCTACCGAACCACCCGGACGAAGACGGATGGGGCAGACGGCTAGCCACTTCGGGGCTAGCACTCTCCGGTCAGCTACTTATGCAGCGACGGGAAGAGCGAATGTGTTTTGGTTGGCACTTATGTGTGCTAGCTCCGTTGTTCACGCGGTCAGAGCGCCGCGACTTGCAATGTGTACACGTCCCCATGTGTCGAATCTATTTCACCCCCATGTTAAGCTACACCTATATTCTATCACAAGGCGTATATGAAGTATATATGCAGCGCAGTGTTGTCAACGCAGTTTGAGGCGCATAATACCCTCGTCAGAAAAACCGAGCGCGAGATAAAAAGCACGCGCCTGTTGATTGGCACGCCGTGTGTTGACCATCAACTCGCGCAGATTCAAACGCTCGGCGCGGCGCATGACGGCCTCAAGCAATTCTGCCCCAACGCCTTGTCGTTGATAGGTCGGCAAGACAGCCATATCATTGATGAAACCGCGTCCTTCGGTTAAGGTTCGCACGATGGACAGCGCAATGAAACCAATGATGATGGGTGGCTCTTGCCGCGCCGCCGCGACAAAAACCTCCACACCCGGCGCTTCATAAAAGCGTTGCTCAAATGCCTGCCATTCGGCTTGGCTTAGATTACGATTAGCCGGGATGAGCGCCAGCAAACCGGAAATATCTTCGAGGTCGCGTGCTTCTGCCGGGCGAATGATAAATTCCGGCGCTTGTTTGTGTGCGGATGAAGGCGAATCGTTTTGTTGTTGTAGCAACCATTCGGAGATCGTTTCACGATGTGTGCGAAATGGCAAAACGGGTATCGCATCCGGTTTGAAGACCCGCACATCGTTGGCATCATCACCGGCACGTAATTGCCCGCCGACCGGACGCATTCGGAAGAAGATGATAATGCCGCTGACAGGCGGCCCTTCGGGAAACGAATTGACACTCATCAACTCGACAATCTCCACTTTGAGGCCGGTCTCTTCTTCAGCTTCGCGGATAGCGGCTTCTTCGGCGCTTTCATCCATCTCGATGAAGCCGCTCGGCAGCGTCCACTCCCCTTGATGCGGTGGTTGACCGCGTTGAATCAAGACGATGCCGCCGTCCATCTCAATCACCATACCGACAGCTGGAACGGGATTGTGATAATGAATATAACCGCAATTCGAGCACACCGGTCGCAGACGACCACCCTCTTCGCGCTCGCCGAGTATTTCACCACAAACCGGGCAATATGTCAGATTGGTCATTCGAGTTCAGGAAACAATACCCTATTGCTCAGACTGTAAACAAGAGCGACTCGATTGAGCCGCTCTGTTGTGTGTCACATCTCAAGATAATCGCGCAATTGACGACTTCGTGTCGGATGTCGCAATTTGCGCAGGGCTTTAGCCTCAATCTGGCGGATGCGTTCGCGGGTGACACCGAAGTGTTTGCCGACCTCTTCTAAAGTGTGGTCTTGGCCGTCTTGCAAACCGAAGCGCATTTCAAGCACATCGCGCTCCCGTTCGCTGAGGACACCGAGCGCCTGCCGAATTTGCTCTTTCAACAATTGACGGCTGGCCGCGTCAACCGGGCCGGGCACTTTATCATCTTCGATGAAGTCGCCGAGTAAGCTACTGTCTTCGGGGCCAATCGGCATTTCGAGACTCATCGGCTCTTGGCTAATGCGCATGATCTTACGCACTTTTTGTGCCGCCCGGCGCAGCTTGCGTTGCAATGACGGATTCATCGGAGCACCATTACGCCGGATGAGGCGAATAGCTTCAGTCTCTTCGGGGCTGAGGAATTCCATTTCAAGTGCGATCTGTTCGGCAGTTGGTTCCGCGCCAAGTTCTTGAATCAGGCTACGTTGAACGCGCGTCAAGCGATTGATGGTTTCAAACATGTGGACTGGGATACGAATCGTCCGCGCTTGGTCGGCAATCGCCCGGCTAATCGCCTGACGAATCCACCATGTCGCATACGTACTGAATTTGTAACCTTTGGTATGGTCAAACTTGGTGACCGCCCGTAGCAAACCGATATTGCCTTCTTGAATGAGGTCAAGAAAATTGATGCCGCGTCCCATATAACGCTTGGCAACGCTGACAACGAGGCGCAGATTAGCGCGTGTCAATGCTTCGGCGGCTAATGCAGCCTTCTGTTCAAGCGTTTCAAATAGGTACGGCAAATCTTCGACAGCATATTCATCTTCTATCAGCCATGTATGCGCGAGTTTAGGCTCCGGCAAAGTCTGTTTCTCAGCATAATACCGGCGTAGACGCATCCGAATAACAAGCGGCAGCAGAAATAAAGTGTGGAAGACAGCAAACAGACATTGTGCCATCTCAGTCCAACTATCGTCGCGCCCCCAATCGCGTTGTTGTAGATATTGCCGGATATAGGAGTCGCTATCACCATCCCAATTATCGAGGATACCTTGTACTTCATCGATAAGCAGACACAAATCGGGGAGCGGTGTATCGAATGCGTTCGCTTGTTCCTCGACTTTGTCCCACGCAAAGAGCAAATGCGCATAGATCATATCGACAATCTCAACTGGATCGGCAAGTCCTTCGGCATCTGGGTGTTCCTGATACCATGTATCCATCAATGAGTCGAGCAAGCGCTCAGCAGCAATCTGGGCACTCAACCATATTTCGTGATTGGTGTTGAGTAGCGGCACTTGCCCAATTTCCTTGAGATACATTCGCACCGGATCATCAGCGAGTGCAGGGCCATCAAGCGGTGTTTCGTCCGCATCAAATTCATCCTCAATACCTGCGAGGTCATCACTGTCTGGCTCTTCAATCAAGTCGGGTTGTGCTTGTCTGTCGCGTTTAGACTTCAGCGACTCGAAAATTTTATCGACCTCATCATCGCTACTATCACCATCATTGTCATCAAAATCAAGAACATCGTCCACTTCATCATCAGTAACAGATGCGGTGATCATTTCATCTGTATCCGTTATTTGAACCGGATCCCTCGTTTTGCGTTTTTTCGTCATAATTCGTCACACCACCATAAAATAGTCGTTACCGGACAAAAACTGTGGGTGTTCATCAGTCCCGAAATGAATGAGAAAGACGTTGCAATTCAATATCAATTAATCGTTTCGCTCGCATCGACCGGCTCAGTTGCCAGCTACAGACACGTGCGCCATCATCATCTTGGTTGGCGTTCGATTCGACTTGAAGAAAAACCAATTCTTCACGTTCACGTTGCAGACGGCGACTGCGCAATCGCAACACTTGGCCAACAAATTCAGTTTCGACATCAAGCGAAGCAGTCAACCGTTCATAATCTTTCATCAGCGCCGCGTGGTCAGCCGCCAAGCCATGTCGCAAATGAGGCCGCAGCCCGTCAATGGCATCGTGCATGACCGTATCTAAAAGCATCAGCAAATCACGATCAAGATTTTCTTCGAGAAATTCTGGCAAATCATAGTCGTCCTGCTCGACAGCTGCCAGAAAAACCATCATCAATGCACGATAATCATCAGACGAAAAATCATCTGCACACAGCGCATTCAACGGCCCTGTCGTCAAGTCACTATCATTGCCCGCCAACTCGCGAAATTTGCGATTGGCCTGATAAAATAAATCAGGGTATTGAAACAACATCCGCAGGCAATCACTTTCCAAAGCACCGTCCCGTGATTGCGGCACAAGCATCGGGCGATGTGACGGTACATTGGGCAGCGCCACATCATCGAATTCATCATCAAACGGTGGCGCATCCATCGCGTCATAATCAAGCGGTGGCATCTCCGGCGGCTCAAATGTGTCGGATGATGCAATAGATTGACGCGGTGGCCGGGCGCGGTCGATGCGTTGTTGTTCGTCTGCCAATGCGAGCAAGTCACGCTCTGCAATACGCAAGCGCATCGCCAATTTTTGGATGTTGTCCTTCTGATACAGATTATTTTCAGAAGCTAACAAGATTGGCAACAAACGCCGCGCAACCGTCTCACGTTCCTGCACCGTCGCATTCTCCGACAGAGTCGTCATCTCCATATCGATGACATAATCAGCGACCGGCGTCGCGCCATCAACAAGTTCTTGCCACAACTGCGACGACTCGCGAATCAAATCGTCGGGATCCTTGGCGTCCGGGATTTGCAAAATGCGAATATCGACCGACAAGCGACCGGCGAAGTCCGCTTGCAATGTTTGCTGCGCGACTTCAAGACTGCGCCGAGTCGCGCTTTGACCGGCAGCATCAGAGTCAAGCGCGAGGACAATTTTCTTCGCCGAACGTGCAATTTGTCTCAACTGTGGCTCGGTGAGTGCGGTACCCATCTGCGCAACAACATTCATGAATCCAGCCTGATGCGCTTGAATCGCATCCATATAACCCTCGACGATGACTGCCGTTTCGCTGTCACGAATCGCCTTCCGCGCCACATCAAGCCCGAATAAGGTGCGACTTTTATCGAATAACGGTGTCTGTGGTGAGTTGAGATACTTCGGTATGTCGTCCGGGTCGAGCACACGCGCACCGAATCCGATAATGCGGCCACGCCCATCGCGGATGGGAATCATCAAACGATTGCGAAAGCGGTCATAGACACGACCGCCCTCCTCATTTTTGGTCGCGATCCCGGCTGCGAGAATATCCGCCTCATCATAACCGAGCAATTTCAAATGGTCGAGTGCATTTTGCCAACCGGGTGGTGCATACCCTATCGCATATTGACGAATGGTCTCGTCGGTGAAGCCACGCTGTTTGCGTGCATAACGCAAAGCATTGACGGCGTTGGCATCGTCAGCGAACAACCACTCATGATAAAATTGCGCCGCTTCTTCGACTAAGCCGCGCAAACGCTCGCGATAAGCATCTTGTTCTTTTTGCTGTGGCGAACGCGGCTTGACTTCAACACCGGCGAGCTTACCGAGTTCATTGAGGGCTTCGACGAACGTCCACCCATGCTGTTTCATCGCAAAGCTGAAGATGTCGCCACCTTCAGAACATGCGCCGAAACAACGCCATGTTTGCCTATCGGGATTGACGACGAAAGAAGGGGTACGTTCATTGTGGAATGGACAGCACGCTTTGTATGACCGACCGGCTTTCTTAAGCGGCACTGACTGCTGAATATAAGCAACAATATCCAGCCTCGCTTTGATCTCGTCAGTTACAGACATGGCCGCCCTCACTACCGTCCAATTATGACGGCATTATATGTATGAATGGTCATACATGCAATACGGAATGAAGCCATTCACGGAAGATTCAGAATAAACACAAGATCGCTGTAGAAAGTTGCAGCTGTATCAAAGCCTTCCAAAAGATGAAGCCTTCTTAATGATTCCAGATCAACAATAGTATGATAATAATATTAATAAGTCGTTCCCATAAAATAGAGAAGGATGTTTACTGATGACACAAACGTATGGCGAAAAACGCGTCGAGAGATTATTGAAATCTTTACCATCAAATCGATATTTTTTCGTGGCAGAACCTGAAATTGTGGGAAGTAAGACAACCCGATCTCGTCCCGATTTTGTGGTCGTCTCAGCCGAACGTGGCGTCATTGTACTAGAAGTCAAAGATTGGAAGAATATTGTAAGCATCACACAGAAAAAAGTGACCATCATACGAGATGGGATGGATGGGGTAGAGGAAGAAGAAGACAACCCGGTCGAGATTGCTCATGACTATGCGCTCAATCTTGCTGATGCTTTTGAGGCTCGTGCCGAACTGAGGAAAAAATACAGGGGACGGGAAGTCCTTCGCTTTCCATGGATGTATGCTGCCATCATCGTACATTTAGATAACGATACGAAAAGAAAGGCGGAGGGACTTATTTGGGAAAAAGGACGAGTGCTCAATTCAGAAGATTTGCAGCCTGACCGCTTTGAAAAGGCACTACAATCTATTCCAGCTAAGTGGCGATTAGAAAAACCGCTCAATAAAGATATTTTGAATATCATACGTGGTGTGTTAGACCCTGAATTGATCGTACATGACGCCAAAGGCGAGGATGTTGGCACAATTACGGTTGAACAGGAAAGAATCATCAAACAACCGATCAAAATAAAACCAGCAGCATCCCCAATGGATGATTTCCTGACTGATGAGGCTATTGCGGTCAGCCAGAACACATCTGTACGGTTGGTGCGGGGAGTCGCTGGCAGTGGCAAATCGCTTGTATTAGCCAAACGTGCGCAATTTCTCGCGGCAAATTATCCCGATGCCAACATTTTGGTACTAGCCTTCAACAAAGACCTTGTGAAGGATTTAGAAAAACGAATAGGTAACATACCGAGTATCGAAGTGGTCAATTTCCATAAGCTATGCAGCAATATTCTTGGATCAAAGTGGCGTCCTCCGCAAAAAATTGAGGAATGGTTGAGCAATTGGTTTGCAGACTTGATGGAACAGAGTAATCTGACTCCTGAATTTGTTGCTTCCGAGATTGAATGGCGCAAAGAATTGGAACTTTATGACAATGCCGAATATTTAAATGTCGAAAGGAAGGGAAGAGGGCGTTCTCTCAACAAAAATAAACGTGAAGTCATCAATACCATTATGGATCAATATATTGATTACCATCACAACGAATCGATCCGAGACTGGTCAGATGTTCCTTTTGTCACCTTAGCAGAATTGCAAACAGGCCACCCACTGCGTCATACTTATGATTTTATTTTAATTGATGAGGCACAAGATTTCGCCCCATCGTGGATAAAAGTGATCTTGAAATTGATAAAAAGCAACGGTGATCTATTTATTTGTGATGACCCAAGCCAAAGTTTATTTCGGGCATTTTCGTGGAAACAAAAAGGAATCGAAGTCCGTGGGCGTACTCGTGTTCTTCGTGTGCCGTTCCGTTGTACTCGCGAAATTACGCTAGCAGCACACAGCCTCATCAATATCGACAACACAGGCGACGAATCCGAGGAAATCGTTAAACCCGACTTGCAATCTTATGAACTCGCAAGCGGCGATAAACCAAAAGTGATACTCGTTAACAGAGTAGAGCAGGAAATAAAAAGGGTTGAGGATGAGGTCAACATACTGATACACAATGGCATAATGCCGAGCAGTATTGCCATCTTATGTCATACAAAACGCATCATCAAACATTGGGCGCATCTGCGCAATCAGGCGTGTTATGTGGGAACCTTCAATCAAATGAAGGGATTAGAATTCCATGCGGTTCTCATCCCGCACTTGCACACCTATTTTCAAGTCTTGGGCCAAGAAGTGGATTCAGAGTATATTGACAGCCAACGGAAAAAATTATTCACGGCAATGACTCGCGCTAGGGAAATGCTCATCCTATCTGCAACAGGAAATCTGCCAACCGAATTGACATCGTTGCAACCATACGTCGAGCTTTTATACCGATAACTTACGTTGAGCAGTCGGCTCGGTAACACTGAAGAACTTGAAAATGTTGCGAAAAAGGTTGCCTTTTAATTTCAAAAGCCACTCATCTGGCTCAAATCGGCACGGCCATCTTGCAACGAGCCGATTGCTTGCAGCAAGCCGAGTCGATTCTCGCGGAGGCTTTTGTCATCGGTATTGACCAGCACTTTGTCAAAAAATTCGGCGACGGTCGGGACAATTGGCGCAAAAGCTGTGAGAAACGCATCGACATTGCCATCATCGCCAAGTTGTGCCCGTACCTGATGATAGGCGTCGAACAACATCCGCTCTGCTTCTTCTTGAAACAATCCTGCGTTGACACTGTATTGTTTCGCTTCAGTCCGTGTGATGCGCACACAACGGGCGAAATTGTCCAGAATATGCTCCCAATCTTCACGCTTGACCCACTCACTCAACTCGCGAATGCCAACGAGTGCGCGATATGGATTCGTGCTCTGCTCGGCCAACACAGCTGTGATGACATCGTGCGGCCAGCCTTGTTCTTCGAGCCATGCTCGCAGACGCCCCGCGATAAATTCGAGCACCTGTGCCTTGACTTCAACGCTAACTTCGACCGGCTGTACTTCGGCGACCACATCGACAGCATCTGCTAGGTTGAGGTCAATTTCGGCATGGAGCAAAATTTGGACGATACCTTGTGCTGCACGCCGCAAGCCATAAGGGTCAGCAGTGGCACGCGGCGTAATCCCAACAGCGAACAATCCGACGAGACTATCGAGCCGGTCGGTGAGCGCAATTAGTATACCGGCGTCGCTTTTGGGCAGCGCGTCATCGGCGCCACGCGGCAACCAATGCTCAAAAATCGCGTCCGCAACTTCTTGTGGGTAGCCTTCAAGCAACGCATACTCACGCCCCATCGTTCCCTGCAATGACGTCATCTCGATGACCATCTGTGTGCCAAGATCGGCTTTTGCTAAATGCGCCGCCCGTTGTGCAATGCCGACATCCGTCGCATCCATTCCGAGTAAATTACCCATCGCTTCAATCAACCCAGCAACCCGTTCATTCTTATCGCGCATCGAACCGAGTTTTTCTTGAAAGACGAGTGTGCTCAGGCGCTGCAAATACGATTCGAGCGGTTGCTTGCGATCTTCGTTATAGAAATAATCGGCGTCGGAAAAACGCGCTCGCAAGACATGTTCGTTACCGGCAATTACCTTGTCGAGATGTTCACGGTCGCCATTGCGCACGGCGATGAAGTACGGCAGCAAATTGCCGTCTCCGTCTTCAATCGCGAAGTAGCGCTGGTGTTTGCGCATCACAGTCACGAGCACCTCACGCGGCAATTGTAGATACTTTTCCTCAAATGTGCCGCGCAGCGCAACCGGCGCCTCGACAAGATTCGTCACTTCATCCAGCAAACCCGCATCTGTCAACACACGTCCACCAACTTCTGTCGCAAGGACGGCAACTTGTTCCTCAATGTGACGGCGACGTTTCTCTTGATCGAAGATGATGCCCTGCTCAGCAAGTGTATCGAAATAGGCCGCGATGTTGTCTAACGTGATGCGTGGTGACCCGTAAGGACGCAGACCGCGTGTCTCATTTCGGCTGGCGATATTGGCATAGGCAAATGGCAGCACCACATCGCCCAACAAACATACAAGCCAGCGAATTGGGCGCGAGAAAGCGACAGCGCTCGAATTCCAGCGCATCGATTTCGCAAATTTGATATTGGCAATCAAGCCCGGCAATGCTTCGGCCAAAATTTCCGTCGCCGGGCGACCTGCTTCCTTCACCAACGCGACGACATATTCCCCACCATCAATTTCTTGGCGTTGTAAATCTTCAACAGTCACGCCTTTGCCGCGTGCGAAACCCACCGCCGCTTTCGTCGGCTTGCCATCATCATCAAAGGCACGATTGACAGGCGGCCCTTTAGCGAGGTCTTCGGTATCCGGTTGACGCGGCGCAACATTACGAACATACAACACGAGACGGCGCGGGGTGCCATAAACACCGAGACCGTCGTGCCTCAAACGCAAATCATCGAACAACTGCGTGCCGAGTGCCCCCAATTGTTCAAGGGCTGCATCGACATCACCCGCCGCTAATTCTTCCGTGCCAATTTCCAGCAAAAAATCAGCCGGTTCAGTCGGGGGGGATGGCAATTCACCTGCTTGTTGTACCGCTAACTCCGGCCATCTATCGCGCATCGAAAGTAACGGAAATCCCAACACCTCACGCTTTTCGAGATAAGCACGCGCCACATCGCGAGTCATATCGCGCATCCGGCGGAAGAAGTGTGCGCGTTCTGTGACGCCAATCGCACCGCGCGTGTCGAGCACATTGAAGAGATGACTCATCTTGAGCACATAATCATAAGCCGGGATGACGGCATCGCCAGCGAGGGCGCGTTGGCTCTCAGTTTCATACACATCATAGACTTGCTTGAGTCCATCAACATCGGCCAATTCAAAATAATAGCGGCAGTGCTCGATTTCGTCTTGCAGCATAATCTCGCCATAACTGATGCCCGTGCGCCATTCTATATCCCACACGGAATCGCGCTCTTGTAGGGCAAGCACAATGCGTTCAATACCATACGTAATTTCAATCGACACTGGATCGAGTTCGATACCCCCCGCCTGTTGAAAATACGTAAATTGCGTAATCTCCTGCCCATCAAGCCATACTTCCCAGCCAAGACCCCACGCGCCAAGCGCCGGGCTTTCCCAATTGTCTTCGACGAAACGAATATCATGTTCGCGCGGGTTGATGCCGAGCGCTTCCAACGATTTGAGATAGACTTCTTGTGGATTGCCAGGATCGGGCTTGAGAATCACCTGATATTGATAAAATTTCTGCATTCGGTTCGGATTTTCGCCATAACGACCATCATCTGGGCGAATACTCGGCTCAACATAAGCGACGCGCCACGGCTCGGGGCCAAGCACGCGCATCAACGTGGCCGGGTTGCCTGTGCCCGCGCCAACTTGCACATTATACGGTTCCCAAATGACACAACCTTGCAACGACCAGAATTCGTGTAACTTCAATATCACCTGCTGAAAATTCAGTGGCGCTGTCATGCTAGCTCCTCGAAAATGCGATGGGACTCTCAGGAAATCAGTTCGTGGTATTATATAGACAGGTCACAGGATTATCGAGGGGTGTGTTACGATGGCAATTCATGTGGATAAGAATCTCTATCTCGGTGTCAATCCCCATTTGAACAGCGCGCTACAAAATCAACATGGCGAATGGCCGAGTTTTCACAAAGATTATATTTTTGAGGTCTACACCGAAGAAGGCCAACGGCGCATCCGCGAGCATATAGCGAAAGTTGCGCGGGAGCATCAACGAACATCATGACACATATCATAGCCGTTGGTGGCTTTGTGGCGGACTTGACACTTGATGTCCCGACATGGCCACAACCAAATCGCGGGACGCATACCGATAAAGTAATTTTCGCGCCGGGTGGCAAAGCCGTCAATCAGGCCGTCGCTGCACAACGACTCGGCGCACAGACAGCTATTGTCGGCTGTGCTGGCAATGACCGACTCGGCGACACACTGATTGCCACACTCAATGACGAAGATGTCCACACTTCTTATATAAAACGTCATCCCAGTGCTGAAACGGGCATCATCAGCATGATTGTGCATCAGAGGACACCAAGTTTCATCGGAGCGCCGCGTGCCAGCAAATTATTGACTCCGGCTGATGTTGAAGCTGCCGCCGATGCAATCACTTCAGAGACGATTATCATCACAAATTTTGAGATTGCACAAGAAGTCGTGAAAACGACGCTGCGTCTCGCAAAATCAAAGGGCGCTCGGACAATTCTCAATCCGGCGCCGCTGCACCACTCACTGGATACGGTCGATTACTGGCAGGATGTCGATTACTTGATACCGAACCTGCTAGAAGCACAGATACTGCTCAACATTGACAGCATCAATGCGGCACAACTCATCGACCGATTGCTTGAATTCGGACTCGGTGCAGTGTGTATCACGGCAGGCAATGATGGCAGCTTTTTCAAGCGAGCAAATTCGTCGGACGAGGTTTTGCATTTGCCTGCATTCAAGGCGAACATTATCGATACATCCGGTGCAAGTGATGCCTTCATCGGCGCATTCGCCTTTGCGTTGGCACAAGGATGGCCAGATGCGCACACATTGCGATTCGCGTCCGCCGCTGCCGCAAAAGCCTGCGAGACCTATGGCGCATTGCAGTCGATGCCCAAAAAAACAGATGTCCTCAACTTGTTACAGGCGTAAGAAATCGTAAATAAATTGCATCAAATGATCTTGGTTTCAGCGAAACCAATCTGTCCTAGATGGGTTATAGTAATAGGAAAAGGATGTGCAGGCGCATCAATGGCAAAATTCTGGCAACGCAAATCAAAACAAAATTTGAAAGACCTCCCCGATTCTGAGTTGGTTGTACTCGCAAAATCGAACAACGACGCTTTTGGTGAACTCTACGAACGATATGTCGACAAGATATATCGTTACGTTTATTATCGTACCGGCAACCAACACGATGCGGAAGATTTAACGGCGCGTGTTTTCTTCCGGGCTATGTCGCATATCGAAAATTATACCGAGCGTGGCGTGCCGTTTCAGGCATGGCTGTATCGGATTGCGCACAATCTTGTCGCCAACTGGCATCGCGACCGCAGCCGCCGCAAAATCATCCCGCTTGAAGAATTCGTCACCAGCTTACATTCCGACACCCCTCCGGACGAACTCGCTGAAAATGCGGAAGAACGCGAATTTTTGCTGGCCGCTATCCGTCGTTTACCGGCAGAACGCCAACAACTCTTGACTCTCAAATTTGTCGAACGACTGTCGAATGCTGCCATTGCTGACATTATGGGACGCACAGAGGGTGCTATCAAATCTTTGTATCATCGCACCCTGATTGCGCTGCGCGAAGACTTGCAAACGCAGAACTTATTACCGGGCAATCCCGGCGAAAATATACAAAGTAAACAAGGTTGAACGCTGATGTCCAATCCCGATTCACCGAATACCCCGTTGGAAAATTTATTGTCTGCTGTGACCGATGCACTTATCGCAGGAGATTCAAATCTTGACAGCATCGTCAATCAGTACGGTGTACCCCGTGCAGAAGTCAACCATCTATTGTGGATAATCCGGCGGCTGCACGTCACCTTTGTAGGGGTACAACCATCAGAAAAATTTGTTCGTCGTCTTAAACAAGATTTGATGGGCAGCAGACGGCGTGGCATCTTTTATCAAATACGCCATCTCCCTCCACGCATACAAATTGTCGCGGGCATCACGCTGATTATTGGCTTGATGTTCGTACAACGCCGTCGCACGGTTACGGACGAGGTGCAAGAATCGCAGGAGATGGCCGCGTTGCAAACGCATTCGCAATAGCCATTACATTACATTTCAACTTGTTCGGCCTCTGCCACTATCAGTAGTCAGTGGTTGGAATCTTTTACCCCCTTTATCTCACTTTTGATTATTTTTAAACAAAACTTGACAAAAACAGCCTAACTGCAGTATACTACTTATTCGGAACAAATCAACTCACCAACATAAATATCGTTGTATGCGATTCAATCTATTTTATCTTTCCCCACCAGTCGCAGGATGGTATTCCTGTGTGTTTCAGTTTTTTCAAATCAAACTCCACGCTCGTTATCGTAAATTGAATTGAGGAGCGGCATTTTGCAAGAGATAGTCCGAACCAAAAATTATGCTCGAACCAGCGATGTACAGGCGTTGCCGTCTCTCATTGAGGTGCAATTGCAATCGTTCGATTGGTTTATTAAGCATGGGTTGTTGGAACTCTTCGACGAGATCAGCCCTATCGAGAGTTTCAATGGCAATCTGAAGTTGTATTTACCCGGCAACAGCCCCGAAGCGCACGAATTCGGGCTGACGTATTGGTTTGAAGAACCGAAGTATAACGAAGAAATATGCCTTGAGCGCGACTTGTCATTCGCCGCCCCTTTGTATGTTCGGGTTGCGCTCGTCAATCGTGAACAAGGCGACGAAGTCGTTATCAGCGACATTTTCATGGGTGACTTCCCAATGATGACGGAGAAAGGCACATTCATCATCAATGGGACTGAACGTGTCGTCGTCAGCCAGTTGATTCGGTCGCCGGGTGCCTATTTTTCGGCAGAGGAAGACCCAGCAACAGGGCGTTTGCTTTCGACTGCTAAATTAATTCCAGATCGCGGCGCGTGGATGGAATTTGAAACACGCAAAAGCGATTATCTGACGATCAAATTCAATCGCAAGCGCACTATTCCCGTAACGATTTTGTTGCGAGCGTTGGCTGCTGTCGATGACGGTACCGACCCAGATCGTTGGCTCATCAAAACCGGCGAAACTGATGAACTGTTGGCGCTTTATCGCGCCGTTGACGATGATCCCGATCACGTCTATATCGAGAGCACCATTAAAATGGAGCCGTCATGGGAATTGAAGAAAAAGCAGAATATCGCGGAAGCCGCGCTGCTTGAATTTTATCGGCGGATGCGTCCCGGTGACCCACCCACGCTCGACAATGCCCGCGAATATTTGTACAGTCAGCTTTTCGACCAGCGGCGTTACGATTTGGAACGTGTCGGACGTTATAAAATCAATCAACGCTTCAACCAAACAGGCCCGGATGCCCCGTCTGTACGCACCATTACCAAAAACGATATTATCCGTCTTGTTGAGCGCATGATTCTCATCAACAACGGTAAGATTCAGCTTGACGATATTGATCATCTCGGCAACCGACGTGTGAAAACCGTTAGCGAGCTGCTGATGAACAAGTTGCGTATTGGCCTGCGTCGGACGGAACGAGTCGTCAAGGAACGCATGTCAATTCGCGAGACCGAAAACTTGACACCGGTCGCCCTCGTCAATATTCGCCCGATTGTCGCCGCTATCCGCGAATTTTATGGGTCGTCGCAGCTTTCGCAATTCATGGAACAAACCAACCCATTGGCCGAACTCACACATAAACGCACACTGTCGGCGCTTGGGCCTGGCGGTCTCCGCCGTGAACGCGCTGGTTTCGATGTGCGTGATGTTCATCACAGCCATTACGGACGGATTTGCCCGATTGAAACACCGGAAGGCCCGAATATCGGTCTTATTGGTCGTCTCGCAAGTTATGGCCGCGTCAACGAATACGGCTTTATTGAAACACCTTACCGCAAAGTCATCAAATTCATGTCACCAAGCGACCCGGACATTATCGGTCGTATCATCCGCGACGATGTTGAGGATGCCAAAGAAAATATCATCGCTGAAGAGGGTGACGTCATCGACGAAAAACTGGCGAAGAAATTGGCAAAAGCCAAAATTGAACAGGTGCCCATCATGCCGGTCGTGATTGACGAAATCGAGTATTTGTCGGCAGATACAGAAGACAATTACGTCATTGCACAGGCTAATGCACCACTGGACGACCGGGGGCAATTTGTCAATGAGCGCGTATCGGCCCGCCACAACCAAAAATTCCTCGTCTCGCCGAGTCGTCGCATTGATTATATGGATGTCGCGCCTCGTCAGATTGTTGGTATCAGTGCGGCGCTGATTCCATTCCTTGAGCATGATGACGCCAACCGTGCTCTGATGGGGTCGAACATGCAGCGCCAAGCCGTGCCGTTGCTGCGACCGGATGTGCCGATTGTGAGCACAGGCATGGAACATCAGGCTGCTTACGATAGTGGGCAGGTGCTTGTCGCCGAAGAAGATGGTGAGGTCTTGAGTGTCCAAGGCGACCGCATTATTGTGCGAACGGCTTCCAATGAAGAACACATCTATAGGTTGCGCAAATATGACCGTTCCAATCAATCGACGTGCATTGACCAACGCCCAGTTGTCGACAAAGGCGAGCATATCAAGAAGGGACAAGTCATCGCCGACAGTTCATCAACGGTTTATGGCGACCTCGCGCTCGGTCATGATGTACTCGGCGCGTTTCTCTCGTGGGATGGCGGCAATTACGAAGATGCCCTGCTCATCAGCGAAGATTTGTTGCGGCAAGACAAATTTACCAGTATCCATATCGAAAAGCACGAAATCGAAGCTCGCGACACAAAGCTTGGTCCCGAAGAAATCACTTATGATATTCCGAATGTCGGCGAAGATGCGCTCAAAGACCTTGACGAATTCGGCATTGTCCGCATCGGCGCAGAAGTCGGCCCGAATGATATTCTCGTCGGCAAGATCACCCCGAAGGGTGAGAAAGAACTCAGCCCCGAAGAAAAATTGCTACGAGCGATTTTCGGTGAACAAGCCCGCGAGGTGAAAGACTCATCGTTACGGTTGCCACATGGTGAAAAGGGCAAGGTGGTCGATGTCAAGACCTTCACCCGTGAAGAGCACCGCGACCTCCCTGCTGGGGTCGAGAAGATGGTGCGTGTCAGCGTGGCACAAAAACGCAAACTGACGGTTGGTGACAAGATGGCCGGTCGGCATGGGAATAAGGGGGTGATCTCGAAAATCGTCCCGATTGAAGATATGCCTTATCTCGAAGATGGGCGCCCGGTTGAAATCATCCTCAATCCACTCGGTGTGCCTGGCCGTATGAATATCGGACAGGTGCTCGAAATCCATCTCGGTTGGGCGGCAGACCGACTCGGCTTCCGGGCGATTACCCCGGTGTTCGACGGCGCAAAAGAATACGAAATCCGTGCCGAACTTGGTCGCGCATGGATCATCGATCACGCTTGGAAAGAAACCACCGAAGCCGCGTGGGATTGGATCAAAGAAGATGGTTACGATACCGAAGAATTTGAAGATGACGATGAAGTCCGCCGTCTTTACATTCACGCATGGCTTGGCGAATCGGATCGTTATGATGCCGACTTGCTGATTACCGACACCGTATATGCACGCCGCGCTGTCATGCAAGAATGGTTGCGTGAACAAGGCATCGACCCCGACGATGTGGTGTTGTTTGACAACTCGGATATGACCGTTGAAGAGCGCAAACGCCGCGATGACAACGCCCGCTTCTATTCGCTCGTGTTGTGGATTCGGCATGTTTCGCCGGAAACGGAAATTCCTGACGAAATTGACGAACGTGAATTGCTGCGAATTGCTGATCGTGTGATGATGGAAACGGGCAAGCCGGTGCCACTTTACGGCAAGCAGTTGCTCTATGATGGTCGGACGGGTGAACTATTTGATCGTCCGGTGACGGTCGGTATGATTCACATGCTCAAGCTCGCGCATCTTGTTGAAGACAAAGTTCACGCGCGTTCGACCGGGCCATACAGTCTCGTCACACAGCAACCGCTCGGCGGCAAGGCGCAATTCGGCGGTCAACGCTTCGGTGAGATGGAAGTGTGGGCGCTTGAGGCTTATGGTGCGGCGTATACACTGCAAGAGATGCTGACCGTCAAGTCCGACGATGTGCAAGGGCGTGTCAAGACGTATGAGAGTATCGTCAAGGGCGAACCGATTGAAGAGCCGGGCATCCCGACAAGCTTCCGCGTTCTCGTCAAAGAATTGCAGAGTCTCGGCCTCGCCGTTGAAGCTATCACCGATCAGGATGAAGTCATCCGATTCGGTAAGGACGAAGAGAAAGCCCGTGCGCCGAAATTGAACACCGGTCTCCTCAGTCTAACGGTCGACTCGGGCGACTAAAGGCGAATAAAATCAATAACTTTGAGGGGACGCGATATGCGTCCCCTTTTGTTTATCATGACCTGACAGAAAACATTTAAAACCTGCTATACTCTTTCAATAAATCAGATACATATTGATGAGAAGCGAAAATGGCTATTGAGTACCCGACAACGCGCACGATATTCGGAAAGATTGTCTCGCCGGAGCGTGTCGAACGCGGCCGGGGCGAGAAATTCACCAATTATGAACAAGGCGGCGTCGGCGAATATTGGCTCATCGACCCGACGCGACGCGAACCGCGTTTCTATCGCCTGAATGATGACGGTATGTATCTACCGATCGATCTCGACAATGACGGCAATTACCTCACACCGCTTCTTCCGAGATTGAAAATACATGTGCCGACATTGTGGCAACATCCCCTACCTAGCCGGATTGACATCGTGCAAACATTGCAAGAAATGCTCAGCAAATGAAAATCCACCATCGCCACGACTGGAATCTGACCCCGCAGCAAGCTATCACACTACAAAAAGAACTTGCCGCCGAAATCATTACTGACCGCCCCTTCAATATCAATACCATCAACCTCGTTGCGGGCGTCGATGTCAGCGTGAAGCATCATGTCTCGAATGCGGCGGTCGTCGTCGTCACCTTCCCTGAACTCGAACCGATTGAGACGGTCACAACAACATTGCCGACACCGTTCCCGTATGTGCCGGGATTGCTCAGCTTTCGTGAAGGGCCGGTGTTGATTGAGGCATTCGCGCAATTGCAACACGAACCGGATGTCTTCATCTTCGATGGTATGGGCATTATGCACCCGCGCCGCATCGGGATTGCGTCGCATCTCGGTTTGTGGTTGCAAAAGCCGGCCATTGGCTGCGGCAAGAAGCGCCTCGTCGGGGAATTTGACATGCCGGGTAACGAGAAGGGTTCGCGCAGTCGCTTGACGGATAAAGGCGCTTATCTCGGCGATGTTGTGCGAACACGGACGAACGTCAAACCGGTCTTCATCAGCGTTGGGCATCTTGCAGACATAGACAGCGCTGTTGACCTCGTGCTGCGTTGTACCCCAAAATATCGTCTGCCGCGCCCGATTCGCCTCGCGCATAATGCAGCGGGAGAATTCTAAGCGAGCATCGATTGATGGAATTCAATTTGCTCGAAGATGGACTCAAGCATAGCAATCGCTGTTTGTTCATTTTCCCCCGCGGACATAAACGCAATCAAATACTCGCCACCTTCAATACGCACAATGCCGACATCATTGACGACTCGTCCGGTCGCCACATCGGTCGCGGGCAAGATGCCATCTTTGCCCATATAACCGCTCGGCCATACACGCTCAATCGGTGAGCGGTATGTCGGCGCAGGTATTGAGAGCAGCGCTTTCGTCGCTCGCGCCGCTTCGCGAAAACGGTCGAATTGCGTGAAGATTTCGCCACGATTGATGAAGTCCATCCCCCGGGCGAGGTCGGCAGCAGTGAAAACATTGCGGATCAAATACGGTTCGCCATCAACCCACACCCGGCGGAATTCATTTGGCTCATATCGCGGGTCAGTGAATCCAACCGTTGGGCTACCTTCCCAATCCCACGAGAAAAGACCGCCCCACATGCCGACGTCAATGCGCAAAAAATCGTTGAAGCGTTCAATCGGATTACCCACGGCGGGATTACGCTCGGCGACATCCGTCAGCACACGACCGGCGGCAACGTTCGCACTGTGAACGACTGCGCTATACAACGCCGACCCGTCATCAGCTTGCCACAAATCTCGCGGTGTGTTCAAGAAATAATACAACGCTTCGAACGCTTTGAAGCAACTCGCTACGGGGAAGAAACTGAAGGCATTGATTTGAATGCGCCAATGTTCGTTCGCGGTGTTGTCATAATAACGCAGGTCGAGCGCCATATTTTTGTCGGCGAGCACGGCTTCGAGATTTTGCCGGATTTCTGTCGCAATCGGTGGTTCCTCATCCGGTTGATACACCGGCGCAGCCAGCACACGATTCAATGGTGAGAAGGCGACTAATGATATTCCGCTCATTATTCCTGTGAAGAACTGTCGTCGATTGAGAGTCTTTCGTTTCATACGTTAAACTTCGCAATTATCCATAACTACTCGGTCTATATAACGTTTGCCAAGAAAACAGCTAAATCCGTTTGTGTTCTTTGCGTTGAATCTTTTGCTTTTCCGTTTGCGAACATATTTCCTGATTATTGTCCGAAAAATGTCACATATTGATTAGCGGCCATGCGTTTAATCAGCAAAGCGAGTTCTAACGCATGATAATCGCCCCACAACGACGATTCATCACAGGGAACAGTTTGTCCCGACGGTATGCGGTCGAAACCTCGCGGATGATGATAAACCGAATGCAACAAGAGTCCTTCATGCTGTGGCTTGCTTGATAGATATGGTTCAGCAAACAAGGTTTGCGCAACTGTCAACCCAGCAGTGATATAACGCTGCGCCACGAAATCGTCCCCAGTTTTATTGAGATAATTGCCATAGCGAATCAATCCCTGCGCGGTAATCGCAGCGGCTGAACTGTCTACCGGTTCGTATGTATTATACGGATTTGATTTTGACGCGCGATAATCGCCAATAGACGCGAGGCCCGGCGCACCCGTATCCCAAAATGGAATGCCATCGGCGCAGGTATACCCGTCGATATAATAATCCGACGTGACTTGCAACACACGCTTGAATACCGCTTCAATTTGCTGCCTGCCATCGAATTCTGCGAAGACTTCGTCAGAAATATGCGGGAAGTATTCCAACAATTCAGCGAATCCGAGAATGACCCAACTTGCGCCGCGTGTCCATGTCGTGAAGGGCGAATAGCCCTGTTGTGTACTCGGACAACGATATTGACCGTCATTGGTATTGAAAATCGATTCGTGGGCGACACGTCCCGCGACATCGAATGTGTCGCGACCTTCGCCATAATACACATTGAACTCTGCTGTTGTGAGCGCATGTTCAAACGCACGACGCAGCAAATCAATATGCACTTCGGCTTCCCCAACGAGATGATGCCCTAGATGATGACTCAACACCAACGAACGCATTGAGCGAATGGTGTCGGCGAATAATGAATGTGGGCCGTTGAATGAATAGATGTAACCTTTGCCGCTGTTCGTCTTCTGATAGCGCATGGCCTGCACTGCGCCGGAGATTTTCAGCGCGAGTTCACACATATCAAGTTCGCGTGCCTCAGCGTCAAGACGCCCTTCCAAAATCAAACGGCGCAAATTGCCATACGTCGAAACATTATTGAATCCATGATCGTGGACGCCGGTGTGCGAGATGTGCGACGGCATCCATTCATACGTCCGTTCGCGTCCGAGTGACAACAATTGCGCATCACCAGTGAGATCATACAACAACAGTGCCTGCCCGATGAAAAATCCAAGCGTCCAATCTGTCCATGTGCGGGCGGTGTATTCACCATCGACTGTGATGACCGGCGAACCTTGTTCACGCTTCCAACGCTTGTGAAGCGCGATGACTTTCGGCACAGCCATCGCGACGAATGTATCAATTTGCGACGTCAGATGTTGCGGTTCAAGTGCCGTATGAATTTGCATAAAAACTCCGTAACTACTCAGGTGATGTGTTTGCAGGTAGGAAAGCAAAAGATTTAGCGCAAAGATGCAGAGTAGCAAAGACCACAAATTTTATCAGAAAATCTTGGCGTCTTGGCAGTTCAATATCGTTTCGTTCTGCGTAATCCATGCCTGTATGCTGAGCCGTTACAAAACTCCAATGTTAATCGCATTTGAGATAAAGTGCCCTCACGACAAATTGTCATCATCCAACGCATTCAATTCGTCATCATCGATTTCTTCGTTGCGAAATGGATAGAGCATGTCGAGCGCTTGCTGTTCCCATTCCCACAGGTCAGTATCTTCTTGGCGCTTGAGCAAATTCTTCAGCCGCCGATAGCCATCTTCATATTCACGCGCCCATTCCTGTGCAAAATCCCCGTTGCGGATTTCATCCATCGTCACTTCCATCAGCCGTTCGAGTTTCAAATCGTTGAATCGATCCATGCGGCTGAGAGTGCCATATTGACTCGTCAGCGATGTCAAGCGCAAGGCTTTCATCAAGCCATCGCGCGCCGCCCGCATTAGATAATCGGTGAACTCGCCGGAGAGATACAAATCCATCAACACCGCTTCAGGTGGATAACCGATGTTCATCAAAATATTTGCGCTGGTGATAATCAGGTGATGAAAGACGGGCAAGATTCCCTGTTGCAAAAACAAATCGAGGTGCGCTTCTTGTTCGAAGCCGATTTCAATCGCACCGGCGCGCAATGACCCCATCGCTTTGGCACACGCGAGTACAGTTTGCCATGCAGCGCCGGTTGCATCTTGCGCGACAGCAACAAAGCTGACAAAGCCTTGTCCGTTTTCATATCGCTCGCGGACGGCAGCCCCGATAGTGCGCGGCGCGACAAGCCCCACATCGACGAACGGCGGCGGTTCGATGAAACCGAAGGTGACGTTATACGCGCTTGCGAAAATCAACGAATGGCCTTTGTGCAAGTGCGGCGAGATCGATGTCAGATACACCTCGGCCATCGCCTCGTCGGGCAATGTCAACACGACAATCGCCGATTGTTGCACTGCAATCTCGATGGGTTGCAATTCAAACCCTTCGCGAATGGCTTGGCGATAGCGTTGCTCATCGTGTTCACTGACCATAACACGCACACCACTGTCACGCATATTCAACGCCAATGGACGACCGAGATTGCCGTAACCGATAACGGCAATCGTCGAGTGACGTAAATGTTCGAGGTCGCCGTGATCTTCATGATAGATTATCGTCATGATGTATTTTCGCTTTTTGCGGTTGGCTACAACGTATCAGCGTAACACAACATTCAGGGAATGCACTAGAGATTGATTTTCCAAACCGGCAGGTCGTATCCATTACGTCGAAAGCCGAAGCGATAATAAAGTTGCTGCGACCGTTCGTTGCTCATCTGTGTATTGACCGACATCGTATAGATGCTGCGTCGTTCAAACCGTTGTAACACATCGCTGAGAAGCGCGGCACCGATTCCCCTGCCTTGCATCGACGGCAATACCGCAAGACGGGCTAAGTGCGCACTGTTTTGATATTGTGTGCTGAGTTGATAACCAACGACTGCACCGTCGATTTCAGCGATTGTACACGCGGCGGCGATACGTATCGCTTGCCGCAATTCATCATCAGCGAGTTGCCATGGCGGGAGGAAAGCGGTGTTATCAACCATGACCATTGAAGCAACATCATTCAACGACACAACGCGAATAATCATATCCTCAATATCCACCGACACAACACGTTGCCTCGTGCGAAACATCGTGACAATATGTTCATCATAAGCAAAACCAAGCGGTTCGATATAGGGCAGCACCCAATCATGCGTCGCCAACAGATAGACCGTGTGTGTATCCACAGCCCGCAATGCCGGTACAACGACCTGCCACAATGCAGCGACAATTGCTTGTCGATTTTCATGCAGCGCAATCAAACGTATCCAACACGTATGATTGAGTGGTTCTGAGGTCGCCATGGCGCCGACCGGCGTATTGCCTCGCCACGCCAGCCACGCAAATGTGGACGGTTCGTCCAACCATTGCTCAAGATTTTGCCAATCAAGGTGAATATGTTGCAGGCGACTAAAAAACAACAGGTCATTCGTGACCTGTCGATACCGACGTTTGTATGGCGTGATGCGCAGCCCTGATGTGGTTTCTTTCATCATCGTTGCGCCGCCATCTCACCGCCGGTTCATGCGTGTCGCATAATCGGGGACTGTCAACGCAAAAATCGAACAGCGCTGTTTATCTAACAGACGAGTGCGAATGCGTGGATTGGTATCTTCGATAGATTTTGCAGTCGTGATGACAGTCGGCTTTGCAGCAGCATAACGATGTTCCAATATCTGAAATAGTTTTTCTTTCGCCCACGATGACGCATTATCAGTATCAAGATCGTCAAGAATAAGCAGATGCGTATTGCGCAATTGTTGCAAACGACGCGCTAAGGTCACGGTTGCATCGGGGTTGAATGTTTTTCGCAAATAATCCAGCAAATCCGGCGTGGTCAAAAACAGAACATCTTCACCGTGCTGCTGCCTATAATGCGCGATAGAAGCGGCCAGATGTGTTTTCCCCGTGCCATACTCGCCAAGGATAATCAACCAACCCTGCGGCTTAATAGCATAATCCCACGCGGCGCGAAGCGCTTTATCAAGATTATCGCGTTCGCCATTGACGGTGTTCGTCTGGGTGTCAAAATTTTCAAAGTGCATATCGTGATACAACACGAGACTCGAAAATTGCTGTTGTTCGCTTTGTGTGACAGTACGGTAATCCGGCGCCATGATTTTGGCCCGATGAATGATGGCTTCATCGAGCAAACGACTACGTACACGGCCATCAAGCCGGTCGAGGTCTACATTGGTTGTGATAATCGTCGGCAGGCGATGACTATAACGATGATTGAGTAATTGAAACAGTTTTTCTTGCGCCCATTCGCTCGGCGACTCCGCGCCAAGATCGTCGATAATCAGAAACGGCGCATTGCGGATGCGGGTGAACATTTCACCGTAATCAATTTCAGACGATGCACTATAGGTGCTGCGCAAATGGTCGAGCAAATCCGGCGCGGTGACAAATAACACCGAGTCGCCCGCATCAAGCCGTGCATTGCCCACCGCCGCCGCGAGATGCGATTTGCCACAACCATACGTTCCTTCTAAAAGCAACCACCCGTCAGGATTACTCGCAAAGCGGCGCGCAACATCGTAAGCAAGAAGTAGTGAACGATTTTCTGCAATTGATAAACCGGGGCGTTCGGTTTCAAAATTGGCGAATGTTTTATCCTCATACGCTTGAAGATTGCTGATTTTACGAAAACGTTCTTGACGCTCATCTTCAAGCGCGGGATGGTCGCCGGGACATTTGAAGAGTTTGCCAAAACGCGGGTCATCAATCGGAACTTCATAACGCACAACGCCCAGACCGCCACATATCGGGCAGTCGTCGCGTTGTATTTCTAACGCATCAGGATTAGGATTCGATGAAGTCGGCATATTTTCCTGAGACATAGCGTTCACCATTCTGTTCAGAATGTCCCCCATCGATTCCACGATTTTTACCCTCCGTCTCCCATCGTTTGAGAATCGCTTCGATATAACGCCAACTGCGCTTGTTAGCTTTAACAGCGATTTCGACCGCTTCTTCAATCCATGTCGCCGGGTAGGTACGTTCGGCATCTTTGAGCGCATCGGAAATCATCGGCGTCAGCATACCGATGTTATTTTCGTACAGCCGATAAATATTTGGGCGCTCCGGCAAAATATCGATAGGCCGCTCCCCCGCAACCGATTTCCAATGTCCGGCCTGAATTTGTGAGATGGCGCTACGCCCACGCACGGTATTCAAAAAATACAATTGTTCAGCCCCTGAATCAAGTGCCACCTCTGCGTGCAGCAATGTGCCGCGTTCAACAGCGCGGGCAATCGCCGCGTCGAGTAGCGCTTCAGTATCCGCCGCGTCATCGGATTCAATCGCAGCGAGGGCATCCATCAAAGCGACATCGCGCACAAAATCAACGCGCCGCAGATAACGATATTCCCCTTCGATTTGATGCAACGCTCTGAAGCAATACAACGTCAATTTAAGCTCAGCGAGGTCATCGATGAGCGGCAGCACATCGGTAAAGAACAACGCCGGTATCATGACCGTATTCAATTTGCCGGGTGGGAAGCCATCGAATTTTTTCATTAGAAATTGCTCAGATCAATGTTGGTAGCGCGGGCATCCATGAATTTGGTGATATTCTTCTCGAAATACAATTGAATATTCCCAGTCGGGCCGTTGCGATGCTTCGCGACGATGATGTCCGCTTGATTGGGAAATTCTGTCGCCTCGTTGTAAACCTCATCGCGATACAGAAACATGACAATATCGGCATCTTGCTCGATACTACCAGATTCTCTAAGATCGCTCAGTTGCGGGCGTTTGTCTTGCCGTTGCTCGACAGCGCGAGACAACTGCGCGGCGGAGAACAACGGGACTTTCAACTCACGAGCCAGTTCCTTCATACTGCGGCTGATGAAGCTAATCTCTTGGACACGATTGTTTTCGTACATGCCACCGGCATTCATCAACTGCATGTAATCGACGATGATGAGGTCGAGTCCTTGCTCACTGGCGAGACGGCGGCATTTCGTCCGCATCTGCAATGGATTGATCGCCGGTGAGTCGTCGATGTAAATGCGGAAGTTGACGAGATTGTTCGATGCTTGCACAAATCGCGTCCACTCATGCTGACCAAGTTCGCCGGTACGCAACGCTTTCGTGTTGATGCCAGTTTCCATCGAGACGAAGCGCTGCACAATCTGCTCGACACCCATTTCCATTGAAAAGATGGCGATTCGCGCGCCGAGCCGCGCTGCATTCAAAGCCGCCGACAAAACAAAGCTCGTCTTTCCCATACCAGGGCGTCCAGCGAAGATGATGAGATCCGATTTTTGCAAACCGCCGAGCAGCGCATCGATATCGCGGAAGCCGGTCGGCAGGCCATAAGCCTGCTCTTTATTGACGACGATGCGCTCAAGTTGGTCAAAATATTCACTAATGGCGTCGCGCATTGGCACGAAATCACGACGCGACTGTTGCTCGGTGACGCTGAAGATTTTGGTTTCGGCTTCTGCTGTGACTTTCTCGATAGGCTTTTCTTCATCAAGTGCGAGCGCCTTAATTTCATCTGCTGTCGCCAACAATTGCCGTCGCAATGATGCCCGCTCAACAATTTTGCCGTAAAATTCGGCATGAACCGAAGAAGGCGTGCCGTTGACCAATTGCGTGATATAGGCCGGGCCGCCAATTTCGTTCAACGACCCCATCTCGCGCAGCTCATTTTCGAGCGTGACGTTATCGATAGTGTCGCCGCGTTCGTTGAGGCGTTGTAACGCCGTCCAAATATAAGCGTGGCGCAGCAAATAAAAATCATCGGCTTGCAAGAAAGCCGCCACGTTCAAAAAAGCGGGTGGGTCGATGAGCACCGCACCGAGCACAGCACGTTCGGCTTCTTCACTATAGGGAATGTTTTGTTCAAACAACGCAAATTGGTCAGTCATGAAAAACCGTCGGTTAGAGAAAATGAAACGGCGCGGAATGCACCGTTTTAATTATAGGCGTTTATGAATTTTACGCACGGAAAAACCGCTCATTGAGGACGGTGCGCAGTTAGTAAATGGTATTGATTGCGTGTCGAGTCAGCTGAGATGATTAATCATCTTGATCCTCGAGGTCTTCAAGATCAAGACCCTCAACAAAATCGACAAAAGCGCTCAATTTCTTCTCGTCAATCTCGTTACCATCATCTTTGCCGGAGCGAGCCTGCTCAACATCTTCATCTGGTTCGACTGATGCTTTGTCCATGACGCTTTCGGCGACAAAAATCGGCGCTTTGGCACGGACGGCAAGATTAATCGCATCGCTCGGTCGCGAATCAATCTCGATTTGCTCACCATCCACATCAATGACCACACGCGCATAATAAACATCATTACGTAATTCATTGACGAGAATATGCGCAATGCGCCCGCCGAGTTCCCGAATCACGGTGGTCAACAGGTCGTGCGTGAGTGGTCGTTGCGGCGGCATCTCTTGTAGCTCCATCGTAATGGCATCTGCCTCAAAAGGGCCAATCCAGATTGGCAGGTAACGATCTTGCATCGTATCTTTGAGAACAACAATACGATGTTGCGACATCAAGCTCACACGCACACTATCAATGATTACTTCTATCATCAGAAAAAAGATCCCTCAACGATTGACCAAAATCCTCTTTGGAAACCAACTGCATTGATTATATACCCTTACTTGCACTCGTATCAAGACATCTCAACAAATTCTCTATGATATTTTCATGCGTTGCGGTTGCTACACCGTCTTGATTTGCGGTATGGTTGGCTGAGAACAACTTGTAGCACGAGACCTGCTGTGGAACAAGGCCATGCGAAAATATCAAATCATCGGCATATTGTTCGGTATGGGCGTGCTGTTTGCAGCCTGCACCAATCTGCCATCACCACGCCGCGAAATATTATTTGGCAACCCGCGCTTGCGTTATGATTTCGTCGATTCCAACACCAACTGGGATACCTATCGCGCTGCCGGGCAACGCGCCTTATTTCAGATTAACGACGGGGTGCTAGAAGGCGCCGTAGTCGGCGATGCCGGATTCATTTGGTCGTTGAATCATGAACGTCATCATGACCTTGCCGTCCGTGTGCAAATTCGACAAATACGTGGCGAAAGCGGCAACGGCTTCTATGGCATAATGTGTCGTGCAGATGAACTCGGCAACGGTTACTATTTTCTGATTTCAAGCGGACAACGCTTCAGTATCAGCAAGGCGACGCCACAAACCCCCGACCTGATTCAACTGACGGAATGGCAAGGCAGCGAGGTCATTCAGGCAGGCGATACCGTCAATGAACTCGTCGTTGTTTGTTCCGGCAATTATTTGGCGATGTTCGTCAATGATGTCTTTTTAGCCGACGCAATCGATGATGACTATAGCACCGGAACGCTCGGCGTAGCGCTTGCTGCGGTCGACAACACGGTATGGGTGCAATATGATGATATTGTTGTGCAAGATGTGGTCGTGTACGGTGGATGATATGTCGCGCATGACACACATACATAAAGAGCACGGCATATCGTACCCTACTATTACTATTTCATTTTCTGAACAAGCCTACGTCGCAGCTTCATGTTCTAGTTTCTGTGCTTGAGCAATCGCCTGCCAATTGAGACCTTCGCGGAACAAAAACAATAACCCGGCGATAGTCACCGGTAACCAGATGACGACATGCACAACAAGTGCGTAGGCGATGGCAAGTGTGTCGGCGATTCCAACGCCGATTAGCACTGTGCTGACGAGAAACTCAAACACACCGAGTTGACCTGGCGAAGCTGGTATCAGCCCTGCGAGATTGACGACCCCGACAATCAAAAGCATGACATCGTAACCGACGTTGAGATTAAATGCAAATGATACGAGCCAGTAGACCCCGGCCTCAATCGCCCATGTGCTATATGAGCTGACAATCGTGCCGATGACGGAGGATAGACTGCGCAACCCCTCTAGCCCGGCGATGATTTCTTCGCCTGTTTGCAGCAAGACGTGTCCCAACTTTTGCGGCAGATACCGCGCGATGAGCAAAATAATCCGTCGCAAAATATCTGGCTTGGCGGCCAACACAAAGAAGACGAACAATGCTGTCAGAAAAATTGGGGCCGCAATGATCGCAACGGCATGAATTTCCGGCGATGACACATCGACGAATACCAACGAAATGACGACAAACGTCAGCATCACCAAGCCGTCAAAGACGCGCTCTATCAAGACAGTTGTTGTACCTTTGGCGAAAGGGATGCTGTGATTGCGTTGCAAGAGCACAATTCTCAAGACTTCGCCACTGCGGAAGGGATAAATGTTGTTGCCCATATACCCAATCGCCACAAGCGGAATCAAATCTTTGAGCGAGACCATTTTGATTGCTCGCAACAAATATTGCCAGCGCAGCGAAATCACCGACACCGCGACGAAATAAACAATAGCGCCGGCGACAAGCCAAGCAGGGCTTGCTTGTTCGATACTGTCTACGACATCCGCCGGTTTGAGGTTGCGGAACGCAGTCACCAGAAATATCAGGCTAATCACAAAACCGAGACCGGCTATCATCCGTTTATCTGTCTTCATATAAATTTGAAAAGATGAACCTCATTCATTTGCGCAATCATTGTAACAGGGTGGGCATGTCCACGATACCCTTTCTCTAATGTATGCGATTTCTGGTCGGCTGTCGCTTGAGTTTCTCGCTAATTGGACATACACTGGGGGCAGTAAAAATCCTCATGTTGGCGTTTTGTCATACGCTTAGGAGAAACTTTATGAGTGAGCAACCCCTACAATCTTCGGACTCGTCAGAGGATCCCAAATGGTTAATTGAGTTTGAAAGTTTAGCTAATGAACAACTTGGTCATGGGTCATCCTGTGAACAGATTCATCCCATCATTGAACGTTGGTATAACAACTTGTTAGAAGACGAGCCGCCGGCTACCCGCGACTCGGTCTGGCAAGCGATGGCCTGTCTCGCAACAGAATTGTTGTTGGACGCTCCCGAAGAAATCACTGATGTTCTGATCGACGCCGACGATGATGTTGTTGCCTTATGGATAGAGCATATTTTACTCGTCGGTCGGGCGTTAGAGATTGGGCTGCAAAAGGGCGATTTGGACGATCTTTAAGTATTTCATGACTCGTCGTCCCACCACTCAAAGCCTTCGGGGAGATTGTCCATTCCTAATGGGCGGATAGGGTCGTGAGGGATGGGCGGTGGGCGTTTGATAGCTTCTTCGATTGTTTCAGGGAGTTTGAGGTATTCGTCATACTCAGTCGTTGTTGACCATGCTGAGGCGAAGTTGCTGCCATGTGCATTATTCGTCATGGGTGGTGTCGCCGCCCGAATAACGCGCAGGCGATTTCGGATGGTTGTCAGTATGGCGCCAAGTCCGATAAAAGCGGCAAGCGCATTCAACAACAGGCCGACGAAGGGTAGCGAGACAAAAAGCGATACCAACACGACGCCCGGCAGTAAACTAACAAGTAGATAACGTTGGCTGCCATCGTCGATGAGCAAGCTGCGCATCACTATTCGCCCGATAGCGAGACAAACGACGACTCGTGCGATGAAAATGGCGATGAAGTAAAAAATGCTTGCGCCGCCGAGATCAACAACGCCCAAAACAATCGCTAAGAAGATGGCAAGATTGTCTTGCTGAAGAAATAGGAGAAAGAGGACAATCAAGATGCTGACAAACGCGATGATGACGATAATCGGGAAAGAGACGATAAACGAGAGCAATCCAAGCGCCAGATTCGATAGGGGTTTGTTTTGTAAATTTTTTGCTGGCCTCGCTAGATAACGCGGCATTATCAATATGCCGACCATGCCGATAATACCAAGTGGGATTAACTCGCCGATGACGCGGGAGATATACCGATTGGCTTCTTGTGATGCGGGTTGTTCCGGTTCAACAAGCGGAATCGCCGGGGTAAAGTCTGTCGTTTCCGACAGAAAGATGATACTTTCGCCAACCTGCCCATCAATGATGCCTTCTGTCGGGGCAGAGTAACGCAATTCGCCTTTAATCTCGCCTGTTTCTGCCAATCGCAGGCCCGGATTGATGAGATTGACATCGAATGAAAAAGGAATCAGCAATGATTGCAGACGTGGCACACTCGTTGCTTCCGAGTCGCCCACATTGGCGTCAACATCGCCATCAACGATACCGTCAATCTCTAACGCCGAACCCCAAAAATTCACTTCACCGCCGACTTCACCATCAATAATGAGTTGATAACCGACATTAATCAAGCTGTTCGGCAGTTTGGCGCCTTGAAAGAGTCTTGTGCTGAGGCTGAGACTGAGTATATCCGCCGCTTCATTCTGGAATTCTGCGGGCTGTTCGATGCGCAATACCGGGCCAGCAAAATGCAAATCATCGCCAAGTATTCCTGTGACATCAAGCTGCCCGGCAATCAGATAGACATCGCCGGAAATCGTGCCGTTAAGTGTTGCGGCTGTGGCTGTGCCGAGTAGATTCCCGTTGATGGTGCCATCGATAATCAATGTGCGGCAGAGGACAAACACATTGCTGTTGATGACGGTTTCGGCTTCGATATGGCACATATCGCCGCGAATGATGTCGCGGGCGGCGACGGTTCCGGTTGCAGCGAAGATCATCAAAATGAGTATAATTCTTATAAACCATTTGCGGCGCATCGGTTATTCTCCATAATCAATCATCTTGATTGTACGGCAGGTCTGGCATCCTGCATACGATATGTTTATGGGAAGTAGAACATTGTGGTTGTATAATAAAAAAGATGATTGCTGGATATTAAGTAAGGATTGATGTTTTGGCAAACCAAGTCAATAAAGCACAAACCGGCATGTTAGATATTGGGGCGGCTTCGCTGCCACCGACAGACGTCGTGCCAGCATCGAATGCGCCTGCCAACCTCAAACCGATAGAGATTAATCTGGTCATCGGGGAGAAACGCCCGTTCAAACGTCGCCGTATTTTGCTTCGGTCAGAAATCATTATCGGTCGCGTTGATGACGAAACCGTGCTGGAACAATTTTACTTTGACCTGACGGCCTATGATGCCGCTAATAAAGGGGTTTCGCGCAAACATGCGGTGTTGCGACGCCACGAATTTCAGGTATTTGTCGAAGACCTCAACAGCACCAACGGAACGCGCATCAACGGGTATCAGATTCATCCGAACCAACCGTATCGGTTGCGTAATGGAGATGAACTCGAATTTGGTTTGGTGCGGGTTGTCGTCAATTTCAGAGAATGATAGCAACCGGCACCGGTCATCAATTTGCGAGAGCGAAGCAAAAAGATTCAACGCAAAGGCACAAAGCGGTGAAGATCGCAAAGGATATTTTGAACGTGTGTTTGATGTTCTATGTTCAATGAATGTGAGTGATTGATGTATCGAAGTTTTGACGACCGCGTGTTGGGGGGCGTTTGTGGTGGGCTAGGCGCTCTGTTCAAAATTAATCCATGGTGGATACGCAGCCTGTTTGTGATTCTCGCATTGCTCACGCTCGGAGCTTTCGCTGTATTGTATCTCATCTTGTGGTGGACGACCCCGCAACCCTTGCCCGGCGAACGTTTTCGTGGCAGCCCATTGGGCTTGTTGTTGACGATTATTCTTGCGGTAGCCATCATTGTGGCGTGGGGTGGGCATCTTCAAGGTTGGTTCGACAATTCGTCTGGCCGAAGCGTGTTCTGGCCGGGTATGTTCTTGATTGTGAGTTCGATTTTCCTTCTGAGACAGGTTCGCGCATAGTGTTGAGAGTTCGACGTCGCACGAATATTATTTCTGGGCTGGTTGTTTTTTTCATCGCATTGGTTTTGTTTTTGCATAGGCTCGATGCGCTCGATGATGGTCTGTACGATCTCTTTTTGCGGTCGTGGCCCGCGCTTTTGATTCTCACCGGCCTGACTGTGCTGTTGGGCAGTCGAATACCGTTCGGCAAAATTTTCGCCTTCGTCCTCACAGTTGCGCTTGTTGCCGTCGTCAGTGTATTTGCATTTTCGTCACGAGCCGATGAGCAACGTGACGAATATCAGGAGGTGATTAGCCAACCAGTCGATATTGGCATCAACTTATTAACGCTACGGGTGCAAACACTCTCGACCGATGTTGAACTCGTTCGTCGCGTCGATGACAGCAATGTGATCCAAGGCGAGTTTGTCGGCAGCGAAGAAAGTGTGATAACTGTCGAATATGTCGAAAGTGAACCCGACGCACAAGGTATCGTTGTCGCGTCATTCTCCCTCGTCGAAGAGCGGCAGAGCGCCTTCCCAAAACTTGAAGCGCTTGGGCGCGGTACACTTCGGCTTGAAATTCCGGCCAATATACCATTGGATGTCGATTTCGTCGGCGAGGCAGGGAATGTCAGCCTGAATATGGACGATTTATCCATTGAACGTTTGAATGTGAATCTTGGCAATGGCGATGTTGTGGTCGCGCTGCCCGAATATGACCCGGTCAACACGGGTGATGATGATTCGCTCGGCACATTGGCGGCACATGATGGCGACATCACCTTGATTGTTCCCGAGTCGCTTGATGCGCGTTTTGATTTACAACTTGGTGGTAGCGGGCGTTCGCCTGAATATGATGCCGGTATGTTCAATTATCTCGTCGGGGATGTGCTGGAATCGCGCACGATTGAATCGGCGGATTTTGTCGTCAATTATACTGTAGTCTCACCTCATGGGGTGATTCGTGTGCAGTCACCATCCGGCGGATAACTTGGCGTCGCACTTGTCATATTGGGTAATTTAGGTTACATTTATCCCAAAATATCCCAAATATAACCCAAAATTGGAAAAAATGGCTTGGCGTTTGCACTTGACCAATCAGGCGATTCAACGCCTTGATATTCTCCCCAACACGCAATCTTTGCTGGCGATTTGGCTGCGTCAAGATCGTGTTGTTTATCACGATCTTGCAAGTGGCGTCGCAGTCGGGGAACAAACGCTAGAAATGTTCAAGGCAGCAGACCGCAAAAGTAATACATGGCATGAATTGCTCAACGAATTGGTCGTGCCCAATGGCGTTTATTTGCCGGTGGTTGACGCTGGTTACGCGGTTATTTATTTAACTGACGACGGGCAAATGCGTCTCTATGATTATGGGAATGGTGAACTTGCGCTAGAGATTGAGGGGAAAGAAATTCCACTTGATATTGATGGTCAGTCGCCGCTTGCAATCGCGCTAGACCGTTTTCTGGGTTTGGTCGCCATTCTCGATGAAGATGCCAAATTACGTATCTTTCAACAACACATCTCTGTTGGCGTGTTCGATTTCGGTCTTGAACGCGATGCTTATTTGCGACCGACGATTGCGATTTCACGCGGTGGTTCCGTGATTTTTTGTTCCGACGGTAAACGTATCGCGGTCACAGACTCGGGCGGCAAATTGTTGAAAATGCTCGAAACTCATCACACGATAGGGCAAATTGCCTGTTCGAGCAGTGGGCGGCGAGTCGCGACGAGCGACCCGGATACAGGCGTCATTCGTGTTTATGATGGCAATGACCTTGCTGCGACGCATCAACGTCATGCGATTGATTTAATGGCAGACGCCCGGCAGGTACAGTTGATGGCCGAACTCCCGCCTGCTGGGGTCGCGTTGCGCGGATTGAATATCGATGATGATGGTGTCATCGCTTTTGCGATGTCTGGGGTTGTTTGCGTCACCGATATTCACGTCATGGACGAACTGCCACGACCACAACCCCTTTTGTAACACTCACCGTATTGTTTCTTCCATCAGGTTGTTAGCCATCAGATTGTCAGGCAGTCAAGGACAGTCGTCTATGTTCAGTCCGATACATTGTGGACTCTTCTTCACACCCGACCATATTGAGCAGGCGCATACTCATGCTGATGAGGAACCGTTTCGTACAGCTTGGGCATATCTGCGTGAAGAATCACCAACTGAACCTGTCGCCTTGATACAATGGAATGCTTTGCGTTACCGTTTCGATGAAGATGCCAATGCCGGTGCACGAGCGATAGATTTTCTGCGACAATATGAATTCGATTTTTCGCAAGATTTGTTGACGACAACGAAAACGTGGGTGACATTGGCGCAATCTTTCGAGATGATTCGCGGTCACAAGGCCCTCACAGGTGAAAGGGCCGACGATTGGATGGCGACATTTGCCGATGTGATCGCCACGTTGAATAACGAGCATGATCTCGCATTATATGAACAGCTCTGGCTTGCGTTGTTGCGGCTCATCGCCGGTATTGTTCTCGAACAGCAAACGCATTTTGATGCGGGCGTCGCCTATGCCAAGCAGTTCGTCGCGCACGAGATTCGACCGCAAGGGCATATTCCCCGTCTTGTTGAAGCAAGCGATGGACGCGGTTTATATCGGCAGCTTATCGCCACACAAGCGCTCGTACTCATCGCCGAAGCGGCCACACATGCCGGACACGATTTGTGGTCATTTCATCATCGCGGGGTTTCGGTGATGACGCCGGTTGTCTATCTCTTGTATTATTATTTTTATCCCGACCAATGGAAGTGGGATCCGTTGCCCGAAAATACCGACGAGTCTGTGACCGATGAGGACGAGTCGTCGGAAACAGATGACGCGATTGTTGTGCATCCCGATTTTGCTACGATCAAAGGATTCTGGGAAATTGCTCACCGTTATGGGCGTCCGAAAGATTTTAAGCTGCTGCTCGAAAATGCCCGCCCGATATACGATGCTTACGGAGGCGGGCTGACGACCCTCACGCATGGCCTGCCGCTGAAAAAGCGGCGTGGATTATTTGGAAGATACGTATGACTCAATCTCAACCACTCGCCGACCGTCTCCGTCCGTCATCGCTTGATGAATTTATCGGGCAGCCTCATCTTGTCGGTGCGGGCAAACCCCTATCTCGCATTATCGAGACGAATGAGGTGCCTTCAATGATTTTTTGGGGGCCGCCGGGAGTCGGGAAGACGACTCTTGCCCGCATCATCGCTGAGCAAACCCATCGCCGTTTTTTCGCGCTTTCCGCAGTTTCTGCGGGGAAGAAAGATGTCGAAGCTGTCATTCGACAGGCGCAAGCGCAACAAAATGTGCCCGACGACTTATTCAGCCGGGCACAAGTCGATATCGAACCGCATGATGAACGCGGCGCGATTTTGTTCCTCGACGAGATTCATCGCTTCAACAAAGCGCAGCAAGATTTTCTGCTGCCGTATGTCGAGGACGGCACGATTGTGCTCATCGGCGCAACGACGGAGAATCCGAGTTTTGAAGTCATCTCCGCCCTGCTGTCGCGTGCTCAGGTCTACGTCCTCGAAACACTCTCTGATGATGATTTGCGCGAAGTGTTGAAACGCGGCGCCAATGCACTCAACGTTCATGTGCCGGATGACGTGAAAGCCTTCCTCATCAACTTCGCGAATGGCGATGCCCGTAAGTTGTTGAATCTGCTCGAAGTCACCACCAATCTTTATGATGAGATCACGCTTGAAAATGTGCGTTCTAGTTTGCAATCGAAATTGTTGCGTTATGATAAATCGGGTGAAGAACATTACGATACGATCAGCGCTTTCATCAAAAGTATGCGAGCTTCGAATGTTGATGCAGCCTTGTATTATCTCGCTCGCATGGTCGCCGCCGGTGAAGACCCAAAGTTCATCGCCCGGCGTATGGTCATCTTCGCGAGTGAAGATGTCGGCTTGGCTGATGCGAATGCGCTGCTTGTTGCCAATGCTGTTTTCCGCGCTGTCGAAACCATCGGTTATCCCGAAGCGCAGATTAATCTCGCGCATGGCACGGTATATCTCGCCCGCGCCCCGAAAGACCGGTCGGCTTATCAGGCTTACTTCCGTGCATTGGACGACGTCAAGCAGCACGGCAATCTACCGATTCCGCTCGAACTCCGCAATGCCCCGACACAACTGATGAAAGACCTCGCTTATGGTGCGGGTTACGAAGCCTACCATGACCATGACCTCCTGCCCGATGACCTCAAAGGCAGGCAATATTATCGCGAAGAATGATATGCCATGCGAGAAAGCGAAGAGACAAACAGGCGAAAAAATAGAAAATCCCGTTGATACGAAGACCAACGGGATCGAATCTAGCGTTGCACAAACAACCAATTATTGTGCGATTGGAATTTGAATTTCCGTCGCTGGTTGAGTAGGCGGCGTCAAATCTGTGACGCGGATAGTGAGTATGCCATGTGCAACACCAGTCGTGCGAATAGCACCGACGTAGACGCCATCATTTGCGATCACATCACTGATGCCCGGCGATACTTCAGTCGTGCCATCGTCAAACATTTGACCCGACATGACGAGATTCGCGCTGCCCGAAACAACCGTGATGAGCAATTCGTGCCCCTTAGCCGGGAGACCGAATTCGTCTTCGGCAAAAGCCACGACCTCAATCACATCGCCTGCATCTGCTGGGTCGGGCGAGACGACAACGCGAATTTGTGTTTCGTCACCAATTTGCAGCACACTTTCAGTTGTCGGATTGCCCGCGACGAGATCATCAACAATATTGAAGATAATGTCTTGACTGGCGGGTGTCGTACTCTGCACCTCAAAAATCGCGCCACTATGATTGTCATTGCGTTGGTAGTCAGGATAGACACCGTTGCTCTTTGGCGACAAGTCAATCGGCACCCCATTGATATTGACGGTGCGGAGAATCTCTCCCGGCCCTTCCTCAATCTGCACATCATAGCGCGAGATCAAACCACCGAGATCGAACGGCTCATCATTGACATCAAAAATGTCGATGATGGCTCGTGCATTCTGCCCGGCAGGGATGCGCTCTGGGAAGATCACAATTTCGGGCAGTTCCACTGCATTAAGATTGATGCCCGTTGTTTGTGTCACGACATCACCGGCATTTGTGCTGAAAACAGCTCGCACATTGGTGATGATGTCGGTGTTGGCGTTGCCAGCGCGGAAATTCGTCAGGTAAATACCCGTACCGCCAATCCCGGGAACAACACTCTGCAATTCGTCGCCCGATGTCATGCCGGAATCAATCGGTGGATTGTCACAAACACGTCCGCTAGTGGATGGCACTGACGGATCGTTTGTCTCGCAGCCAACCAATGTGCCCCGCCCTGAAAGCAGTAAGAATTGCTGTTGGTCGGGCGGTATATTGACGATGTTGCCGTCTTCGTCCGCCGCGATAGCTACTAGTAACGCAAGGGTTCCGCCATCGGAGAAGAACGGTTCTTCTGAAAAGACGCGCATATCAGCTTGATCGATGATACCCGGACTAGTTTCCGTCACAGTGCGCACCGTAAATTGCACACGCGGCACGCTAGGCGCCTCACGGTTAGTGACTTCGATAATCGATTCCCCGGTGATTTCTGTTGCTTTGAAGGCAAATTGATAAACACCGGAACCAGTGCCATCCGCATATTTAATTTCTACCGGTGTGTTGCTTTGCATCTCTCCCGGCCCGCTGATGACGTCGGCTTCCAGCGCATTCTCCATACCCGGAACAAGTTCGCCTTCGCCATCGCGCAAGACAACTAATATCGTCGAGATATTCTCGCGGGTGAGTGTATTCGGTGGCGGCAGCAAACGCGCCACTCGTTCAGGAAATGCAAAGCCACTCAGTGTCGAGGCTTCAACCGCCTCGATGGTCACCATCGTGCGAATGGGGTTGGTAATTGTCGGCAGCGAGACTTCAATCGTCGCTGTGCCCGGCGTGCGTGGGCTGCGATACAACGCCGCATAACGGCCTCTCGCACCATCGACGACCACATCGCCACCGAGATCGGGTATAAAGTCAAGTTCTTGAATTTCGCCCGCGCCGTCCAAAATACGGAAGGTGACGTCAGCGCCTTGAACCGGACGATTCAAGCCATCGAGAACATAAGCAATAATCACAGCCGAATCGACGCCATCGGCGAGGATTTCATTGTCATCAACACGCACAATCAGTTGCTCGGCAGTGACCAATTCGATATTGGTAGACACTTGTGGCACTGGTGATTCCGGCGAGGTCAACCACTGTGCCGACACCTGAACATTACCGGCAGTTTCGGATGAGCGTAGACGCGCCAAGTAAACACCATTGCCAATATCGTTCCCCGTTTCATAAGTGATATTACCGGGGAGCATCTTGCGTGCTTCAAGATCAAGCTGCTCGATATTAACGGTAGGATCAATAAAGGTCGCAACGCCGGATTCAACCACGAAACGAATTCGCTCACCCGAAATCCCCTCGCCATCTTGACTCGACAGGAATGCGAGCAATGTTGTCACACTACCGCCATCGGCAACAAGGCGAGTTTGAGCAGCTTCGACTCGGAATGTAAATTCGTTGCCTGCCATCATCGTTTCGCCCGCTTCGACAACTTGCGGCACTGGGGTAGGGGTAGCCGCCTCTGTCGGTTCCTCAGTGGGCGCCTCAGTCGGGGTTTCTTCCTCAACCGCACCTTCATCGACAGCCGCGCCTTCATCGCCTCCTGCCGTACCTTCATCGACAGCCGCGCCTTCATCGCCTCCTGCCGTACCTTCATCGACAGTCGCGCCTTCATCGCCTCCTGCCGTACCTTCATCAACAGTCGCGCCTTCGTCGCCTCCTGCTGCGCCCTCATCGGCAGAGGTCGTCGCTTCCTGAGCAACTTGCGCCGAGGTGTCTTCAGTTGGTTCAACTGTTGGCTCAACGGTCGGTTCAACGGCCTCTTCTTCTGTTGGAGGTGGCGATGTCGGCGCCGCAGTCGTCCCTCCACCACTGCTGCAAGCCGCAATCAAAATCATCAGCCCGATGAACAGGCCGCTCAATTTGAGCTTTGGTCTATACATTGTGTGGTACTCCTTATCGTTGTGCGTAACAACATTGCTAAATGGGTTGAATGATCGATGTCGTTTTGTGGCCAAATGTAACAGGTTCAACAAACCCAGCAAGATTTCGCAAAAAGTTTACCGGTGCAAAAAGCATCAGGCAAATTTCCCCATCTATTGCGCCGACACTTGAGATGAGTAATTTTAACGCGAACTAGGGCATTTGTCACTTCAATCATGCCAATTTCTAAAATTGTGTTCGGTTAGCTACGTGTATCAGATAATAAGATCAACTACATTGAAGAAATCTATAAGCGCGTAATTAGGACACAAACGACCGGAGTTGTTACACACGTCTTGAACATGATGAAGAAAAACCCCCATCAACAGAGTTGCCAATGGGGGTCGTGTTTCTAAACAACCCGTCAAGCATCGTGCTCAACGGATGTGTTGCCGCTCAATTAGCTGCGAGCAATCGGAACAACAACTTCGACGCTCGGCTGATTGGGCGGGGTCAGATCGGTGATACGGATGACAACTGTGCCACGCGCCACACCGGTCGCTGCAATAGCGCCGACATAGGCACCGTCGTTACCGATGACATCTTTGAACGGTTGGCTACCAACTTCAATATCTTCAAGCGTGACATTCGTGGTTAGGAAGACCGGATTGCCGTTATTGTCGACTTCTTGGTTGCCGTTGGCATCCAGTTTCGGATCGGTTGTGCGAACCCCCTGAACAGTCAATTGACCGAGATCAAACATCTTGCCGGCTACTTCTAGCTCATTGACACGATCATTCACGGAGGTGTCATTTGGATCAAGGTTACCCGGCAATCTACCTACGGTGACCGATGGCGCGAGAACATTGGCACTGCCCGATACAATCGTGATACGCAGATCATGATTCAGCGCGGGGAGGCCAAATTCATCTTCGACAAAAGCGATGACCTGAATGTCTTCACCGGCATCTGCTGGATCCGGCGAAACAACAGCTCGAACCACGGCATCTTGACCGATAGAAAGAACAGCTTGGGTCGTCGGATTACCGGCAACGGCATCGTCCGATATCGAGAAGGTCACATCTTGGTTCGAGCCTTCGTCACGGCTGATACTGTATTGCCCCGAACTCATGTTGTCGAGGAAATTCTCAACATTAGGATTACCGTCAGTAATCAGTATCGGATTACCAGCTGCATCCATAACAACTGCATTGTTAGAATCGAGAAGCTGACCCATGGCATCAACATTGGGAATCGGATCAGGAGGGCCACCAACCGAATTTGCATCTGTCACACTACCGGGACCTGATTCGATGCTGAGCATATAACGCGATACGCCATTAAATGCGACAAATTGATCATTGACGTCGAAGATGTCGATGAAAGCACCGAAATCGCGACCCGCCGGAATCGGATTCGGGAAGATGATGACATCGGGCGCTGCCAATGCCGTCAGAGATATTTCTGTTGTCGCTGTGACAACGTCCGCATCTACCGAGCTGAAGATCGAACGGATTGATGTTAGCGAGTCAAGATTGCGGTTGTCAGGCGTGTAGGTTGTCACAAAAATACCCGTATCCAAGTTACCCCGCGTATCTAATTGTTGTGCCATTCGATCAGGAGCGACACTGCCCTGACCATTGATGATCAAAAAGTCAGGTTCGAGTGGCTTATCTGTTGGGATGTTACCATCTTCATCAGCAGCAACCGCGAGAACGAGCGCCCGGGCGACGCCGTCGGTGTAGAAGGGTTCTTCTGAGAACGAAAGCATCTCAACGCGATCAATGACACTGCGCCCAATTTCAGTCGTCGTTGTCACTGTGACTTCTGTGCTCGGAATCGAGGGTGCGGATGTATTGGTGATACGAATGACCGAATCGCCAGTGATTCCCGAACTATCAAATCGGAATTGGTAAACGCCCGAACCACCGCCACGAGGATCAGTGTAGTCAATCTCAAAAGGTCTACTAGGAGCGACATTACCGGGACCGCTGATGACATCAGCTTGAAGATCATTAGCGGTCAGACCTGTCACAAGTTCGCCATCGCCATCGCGGACGGCAACGATGATCGTCGAGATGTTTTCTTCTGTCGGTGGTGGCAATTGGCCTGTAGCTGGATCGGCGAGACGGCGTCCAACACGAGTTGGGAATGCGAAGGCTTCAAGAGTCGAGGCTTCGACAGCTTGGATTTCGATTGTCGTGCGAATCGGATTGGTAATTGTCGGCAGCGAAACTTCGATTGTCGCTGTACCCGGGGTGCTTGGGCTGATGTATCGTGCGACGTAACGACCAGGACCAAGCTGATCCTTGCTCATCTCACCGGGACCACGAACGACTTGACCACCGCCATTGACGAGACGGAAACGAACATCTTGATTTGCAACCGGTTTGTTCAATCCATCAAGAACATAAGCCACAATCGTCGCCGAATCTTGACCATCGGCGAGGACGGCATCATCATCAACAACAACGCTCAATTGCTCTGCTGTGATGATGCGAATATCGGTTGAAGCAACCGGTACCGGTGATTCAGGGGCAGTCAGCCATTGTGCAGCAACGGTCACATTACCGGCAACATCGCCCGAACGGAGTGTGGCGACATAAACG
>RFIA01000089.1 GCA_003695675.1 Chloroflexota bacterium | reverse complement strand
CAGTTACAGCACAACACTGATGATGTGCTCTATACTACATACTATAGAACACAAAGGTCAACAACAAGGAAAGATAGTATGCCGGTTACAGTTCAATTGTTACCTGATGAGCCAATTGTTGTGCTAACGCTTGAGGGGAAAATCACTGCTGCCGAATTACGCTTGATGTTTGAGGAATATCATCGGGCAACGAAGCAGATTGATGACTTGATTTACCGCGTTGCGAATATACGGTATGCCGATGGCGATTTTGCGGAATTGCTCACCCTGATGGATGATACCGAACGGCGCTTTTTTGATGCACGGCTTGATGATCGTGTTCGTGTGGTGTTTGTCGGTTCCGACGAAATGGCGCGACGCGCCAACCAAGCAACCAATCAAGCGCTTTTTGTCGTCGAAGGCGAGACGGTATTCACAAGCGTTGAAGACGCACTTCAATTTGCGCGAGAGCAATTGACTGAGTTGATCTAGCACGTCCTCTAAAAATAGAACGATATTGAACCGCCAAGACCACCAAGAAAAACGAAAAGGTGCAACGCAGAGAAAATTCCGTTGGGACGGAGCGATTTATCTGTTTTTAGTCAGGTTTCGTCGCCCGGATGGAGAACATCAACGGAATCGGTTGCGCGTTATTCGGGAAGCGCCAATAGCCGTCGTCGCCATGCAGCAGCATCCCTAATTGTTGATAGGTCGTGAATGGGAATTCGTGCAAGTATTCGAGTCGCAGACCGGCATTGAGCAGCGCGGTGACAATATCGCCCAATGTATGTGACCACAAATGATAACGTTGCGGTTCAATCTTGGCGTCGCGGTCGGCGTAACTGTCGGTGGCCTCGAAGGTGTGCGGTTCGTCATCATCTTGAAAGTAGGGGAAGCGTATATCGAGCGCTTTGACATCCGGGTCATCGTCGAAAATGTCGGTGATGGGATGATACTCGATGATGTAAAATGTCCCGCCCGGCTTGAGGCAGTGCGCGACGACCTGTGCCCACCTAGTCATATCCGGCAACCAATAGAGCACCCCATACGATGTGAAGACAATATCGAATTGCTTGTCGATGACATCCGGCACCGCGTACAAGTCGCTCTCGATGAATGTCGCAGGGATACCCAATTCGGCGCTGAATTTCCGCGCCATCGCAATCGCCTCGCCGGAGAAATCGACGCCGGTCACCTCCGCGCCGAGCCGCACCCACGACAGCGTATCGCGACCGAAGTGACATTGTAAGTGCAGCATCGACTTGCCACGTACATCGCCGACTTCCTCGCGTTCAATGCTGTGCAGCGCGATACCGCCATCGCGTAGCGATTGCATGTCGTAAAAATCAGTCTGCGGGTGAATCTGCGCCCATTGATTCCACAAGGCGCGGTTGTCTTCGCGATATTCGTCCATACGTTCCTCAAATATTAGTCAAAACCATGTCTCAAATATTTTGAGCAAAACACAGGGGTAATACCCGCGATATACGGTTGCATTTTCAATCAAGATGTATACTAATGGATGGGGTTGCATTACGTAAGGCTTTTTGTTTCGAGGGGGAACGATGGCAGATATTGAATTACTGATCGAGCAATTATATGAAGACATCGCCCTGCGCGATGAACTCACCGACGAAGAAGCGGATACGCTCTTACGATGGGGTGAGGCGCAAGCCGAGCAACTCGTCGCAGCCAGCACAGACGCGGCGACGTTTGATGCGCGGTTCGCTGCACTGCGCACGGTGATGAAGCACATCAACAAATTCACCGGCAAACGAGCCAAGATGGACGCCGCTGCGCAACGCCTCCAACTCAAGCAATTCATGCAAGCGGCGCAAGAATTCGGCATCACCATCACGCCACAACAAATCGAGATGTATTTGCAGCAACACGCCACATTGAGTCATCACGACAATGTACATGCCATGCTCGCACTACTCGCAGGGGATTTGCCTAAAGCGCACGATGACATGCTGAAAGGATATTGAACCGCCGAGACGCAGCTGAATCATTTATTTTCATGGGGAAGGCAATTGATGAATAGGACACCGGCAGACTTTTTTCGCAGATATTTCACGGTCAAAATATTTATCATCACGGCGGTGCTGTTACTCGCCGCGTGTTCAAGCGCAAGCGATACACCGACGCCCGCCCAACCGACGACAGTCGCCAACGCACCGGCGGGCACGGTCAACAGCATCTCGTTTCCGTTTGGAGTCGGAGCGCAAAAAGATTTTTGGCAAGTGTACTTCACCGCACCAAGTGGTAGTCGCGATGAGTCCACTTATGTCGGGGGCATCGACACAGCGCTCGCCACAGCGATTCGCAACACACAAAGCACGCTCGACATCGCCGCTTTCGAGTTCAACAATCCCGTGTTGACCGAAGCGGTTCTCGATGCAGCCGAACGCGGTGTACAAGTCCGCATCGTCACTGATGACGATCATGGGTTGCACGATGAACACAGCACAATCAGGCAATTTATACAGGCCGGTATCCCGGTTGTCGATGATGACCGTTCGGGTTTGATGCACAACAAATTTATGATTATGGACGGCTCAACCGTATGGATGGGATCGTGGAATTACACTATCAACGGCACCTATCGCAATAACAATAATGCCCTTGCGTTGCGGTCACGCCGCGCTGTTGAGAATTATCAGGCAGAGTTCGATGAGATGTTCAACGAGCATAGATTCGGTTCGACATCGCCGCAAAATACGCCCAACCCGCGTTTTACGCAAGACGGCGTCCCGATTGAAGTTTACTTCGCCTCTGAAGATGAAGTCGCCGAAGCGATTATCAATCACATCAATCAGGCCGAAAGTAGCATCCGCTTTATGGCTTTTTCGTTCACATTGGACGCGATTCGCGACGCGATTCTCGCGCGCGCTGCCGATGGTGTGGAGGTGCAAGGCATTTTTGAAACCACCGGCAGTCAGACGCGCTTTAGCGAATTGACGCCGTTTTTCTGCAACGGTTTGCCAATGCGCCAAGATGGCGGGCCATTCATTTTGCATCACAAAGTGTTCATCATCGATGATGATACTGTATTGACCGGTTCGTTCAACTTCTCGCGCAGCGCGACACAATCTAATGACGAGAATATGATCGTCATTCAAGATGCTGACCTCGCCGCGCAATATCTAGCGGAATTCGACCGTCGATGGAACGAAGGTCGCTTGCCCGACCCAGAGAAATTGACGTGTTCGTGAGCCGTGAGAAGCCATTGGCATAAATGACTGTAAGGACGGGGCTAAGACCGTCCTTACATAGAATCATCACGCGGACTTGCGCAAAGCATTGTGCCCGCGTTGAGAAAATTTTGTTCGCATCAAGAGACCGCATTTAGCAATCATTTGCCGGACAGATTTTGTCTGTCACCCTATTGATTACGGCTTGCAATATTCATCGAACCAATTCACCATCTCGGTTAAACGGCTGACGCGATGCTTGGGTTCGCCACTGCGCGAGAGTTCATGCCCCTCACGCGGATAACGTATCATCTTGACGGTTTTGCCCATTCGCCGCAAAAAGGCGAACAATTGCTCTGCATCAGGAATCGGAGCGCGAAAGTCGTTGTCCGAATGAATGATGAGCAAAGGCGTCGTGATATGTTGCGCATAAGCAAGCGGTGATTGTTCCCACATAAAATCGATGTCTTCCCACGGTTCGACGCCGAAATCGCTCTTGATGAGGAATGGGACATCCGTTGTGCCATAAAAGCTGATGAGATTGTAGACGCCACGCTGTGTGACCGCCGACTTGAAACGGTCGGTGTGCCCAACGACCCACGCCGTCATGTAACCGCCATACGACCCGCCAGTGACAGCCATGCGATTTTCATCGGCGATTCCTTTTTCGAGAAAGGCGTCAACCCCCGCCATCAAATCGGTGAAGGCGATGCTCCCCCACGCTTTGCGCAACACGAGCTTGAATTCTTCGCCGTATCCCTCACCGCCGCGTGGATTGCTGTAGAATACGGCATAACCCTGTGCGGCATGATATTGCCATTCGTGCCACATACTGCGTGTGCCCGGCCCCCACATTGCGTGTGGGCCACCGTGAATATTGAACGCGAGCGGATATTTTTTACCCGCTTCATAACCAACCGGCTCAAGATACCAGCCTTGCAATTCAAGACCGTCAGGATTCTTGAAGCGCAGTTCATGCACCTCTTGCACGATGACTTCGCTCAAGAATTTGCCATTCACATCGCTGACCTGTGTCGCTTCGGTAGCGTCTGCCGCTTTGTAATACAATTCACCCGGATTTTGTGCGGTACTCGCCGAGTACGCGATGCCGCCGTCTACACCAACATCGAGCATTTCACTGTTGAAACGCCCGGCGACGGCTTCTTCGATATAGCCGTCGGAAAGTGTGACACAATAAATCTCGGTGTCGCCCCAATTCTCGGCATTGAAGAACAGGGCGCTGCTGTCTGCCGCCCATTTGAAATCATCGACCGAACGATCAAATTCAAGTGTCAAATCACGGGGTTCGCCACCATCGACAGGGATAATCGTCAAGCGGATGTTGCGGGCAGCGAGATGCTCTAGCGGCGTGCGTACATACGCCAACCATTTGCCGTCCGGCGATGGAAGCGGCGCATAATCGGTGAAGGTCGCATCGGTCGTGATTTGTGTGTGTGTACCTGTTGCGACATCGATAGCATACAGATGTTGATGCAACCATGGCTCATCAAGCGTCGCATCTACAGTGCGCGATGTATAAATCGTGCCGCCATCTGTAGACCACTGCGGCGGGTCGTGGTCGGCATTGATGTCGGTGAGGCGTCTCGGTTTGGCGTCATCACCTTCAAGATTTTCATCAACGGCGATGACATAAATTTGTGCATAACGCTCATCGACATACGATGTCCCCTGCCGATAAGGAATGCGCCACATCGTGCGCGGGTCGTAATATTGTTCTTCGTCGTGTGCTTTGCGTTCTTTGTGCTGCTTGGCCTCGAAAGAATCCGCCGGTTTGGGGTCGTCTTCGTCGCTATCTTCTTTCGCACGTTCATCTTCGCGCATCGGCGCAAGATAAGCGATGTGGGCACCATCCGGTGACCATGCGGGACTCGTCGCGCCATTCGGTGCTTTGGTCAAAACACGGGCTTCGCCACCGGGAACGCGCGTCGGCAGCAGATAGATTTGCGGTTTTTCGTCGCGGGCAGAGACAAACGCAAGGGTCGCACCGTCCGGCGACCAACGCGGTTGCGAATCTTTGCCACCACGAGTCAATTGACGCGGCGCACCGCCATCCGTCGCTGCCAACCAAATATTGCGCTTATACGTATTTTCAAATTGATCGACCGTCACCTTTACATACGCAATCCACGCCCCATCAGGGCTGATGCGCGGGTCTTCGACATGACCGATGTTATAAATATCATCGACTGTAATCGGGCGCTTTTCACTCACGAAATTTCACCTTTCAAAAGAATTTAAATCGTGAAATGATTATAACGCGCTTATATCGTAATCATAAGGCCAGAGCATGAGTCCGTGTGAAAATCAGATCATGCACTATGGTCGGATGATTGCGAACAGCAAAGCAAAAAGATTCAACGCAGTTATCTTTGTTTTTCTTTGCGTCCTTGGTATCTTTGCGGTTTAATAAAGGATATTCGATACTACAGTTAATGATGGATAAATGGCACACAGGACTGTATTTTGGACGACATTCAACTCAAAGTGAAGCAACTGCAAGGGCGCATCGCGTGGCAGGAAGCTGAAATCGCAAAACTCGAAAATGAGATCCACGGCCTCGAACAGGACCTCAAAGACATCGAAGCACGTTATCAAAAATTGATCGAGCCGCTCATTCAACGGCTTGAAGCGGTCTATGACGCGATTGAAGAGCTTGAACGCGAACGGCGCAACCGCCGTTACAATGCCGGTGCGCCGCTTGAGTCCGAGTATCAGTTGCCGACAGGCTACATTTCGGTTGAGGAGCAATATCGCCGTGTGTGGGAAAATCCCGGTTGGCATGGGCCGCCACGCCGGTCGCGTCATCAACCACAGATGCTACTCAACACGGCTGATGATGAAGACGACCCGCAGACGCGCCTGAAGAAACTCTATCGTCGCTTGGCGCGTCTCTATCATCCCGACCTCGCCGCCACCGATGCCGACCGGCAGTCGCGTAACGACATCATGGCGCTCATCAACGATGCTTACGCACAACAAGATTTCGGCGCGTTAGAAGCGCTCGCCGAGCAGCCAGAAGACGCGAGCCAAGAAATGCCGCTCGCCATCTTGAATTTGCGCCGCTTGCAACAACGACAAATCGAACTCGACGAATTATTGCTCGACCTCAAACGCCGGCGCGAACGCATCATCAACAGCGAAATGATGAAGCTGCACATCGAAGAGAAGACACTCAAACTGCGACGGCGCGACCTGCTCAAAGAGATGGCCGCCGAGCTTGAGCAAGATTATTATGTGCAGATGCAGCGCTTGCAAGAGTTGCGACGCGGGCATTCATGACATCAATAGGGCTTATGCTATCGGGTATCTTATGCCCGTCGCCAAGCATTGAAATATCCGGCTGCCGACCTACCAAACCCACTCTATGACGTTGATGCAAAGGTCTGCAACTATCCGACTAACTTCGCATTCAAGTTAATCGTCGGGACGCTGGCAAGCGCCTTCGAGACCGGGCAACCCTCTTTGGCTTGCTGCGCGAATTCATCAAATTTTGCTTGATCGATTCCCGGTACATTGGCTTCTACATTGAGATCAATTTGCGTAATTGTCGGGCCGCCGTCGCCGGTTTCAATCGTGACGGCTGCATCTGCGGTAATGCGCGTGACCGTGAAATCAGCGCCGGACAATAATGCCGAGAGAAACATCGCGTAACACCCGGCGTGTGCCGCGCCGATGAGTTCTTCGGGATTGGTGCCGTCGCCATCTTCAAAACGACCAGCATACGTATATGGCCCGTGATAAACACCACTGCCGAGACTAACAGTACCGCCACCTTCTTTCAAACTGCCTTCCCAAACTGCCTTTGCATTTCGGGTTGCCATGAGTGTGCTCCTTTCAAAAGATAATCAAATGCTGCCCATACTATAGCATAATGCGGCTTGTCTGCCACCGATTATCAAAAATAATGATCACAATGTATTCCAGATGAAGGGGTACTGATTGCTGACACACTATTGCTGACACACTATGGATGACGGATGGTGTATAATGGACGACATGAAAACCACGATTGATTAAAACAATGAGCGAGAATACCGAATGGGTGAGCCTGCGACACGCGGCTGAATTACTCGGTGTGCATCCGGCGACGGTGCGCAATTGGGCGGACAAAGGCGACCTGCCCTATCGACGGACACAGGGCGGGCATCGCCGTTTCGACAAAGCTGTGTTGTTGCAACTTGCCGAACAACAAGGCGAATTACAACCGGTCGAAGTGCAGGTGATGATACAGAACGCACTCGGCCAAACACGGATGCAAATCGGCGGCGGCAATCTCGCCGGTGTCGCATGGTATAACGCCATGAGCGACGCAACCCGCGACGAACTCCGGCAGCAGGGACTCGAAGTGCTCGAAGCGTTGCGAGCCTATCTAGCCAACGGCGCCCGCGATGTTGATCTTTCAAAAGCGATTGCGATGGGGCAACATTACGCCGCCCGCTTGAGCACCGATGGCCTGACATTGCCACAAGCGGTGCGCGGGTTCTTCTACTTCAGCGATTTCGTGATTAATTCTGTCCTCGTATGGTCAGAACTCAAAACACCGCGCAACACGTCGGAATGGGGTGGCTTGTTGCGCCAAGTGAACACCTTCATCAATACGATGCTGCTTTCAATTATCGAATATTACGAGGACGACTAAATCGTGTTCGATGTTGCATGGGTCGCGCTGAGCCTGACACCGGGTATCGGCACGAAAACACTCAATGCTTTGCTGGCGCACTTCGGTCATGATGTTGACGCGATACTCAACGCCGATGTCAACATGCTGCAAGAAGTGCGCGGGGTCGGCCCTAGGATCGCGCACAGCATCAAAACCATCGATCTTGAATGGACAGAACGCGCCATCGCCCGTTGGCAAAAAGCCGGTGTCGAAATCGTCACACCGCGACACATTCATTATCCGCTGCGGTTACGCGATGTTGACGACGCCCCGCCGACACTTTTTTTGTGTGGGCAGTGGCATCACAGTTTTGATAACGCCGTCGCGATTGTCGGCACGCGCCAGCCATCGATTGAAGCGATTCAAGCGGCGACAAAACTCGCCTATCGCTTAGCGGAGCGCGGTTACACGATCATCAGTGGGCTGGCGCTCGGTATCGATACTGTTGCGCACACCGGCGCCCTCGCCGTCAATGGCGGGCGCACACTCGCGGTGCTCGGCTGCGGCGTGCTCAATATTTATCCCCAATCGAATCGCGAGCTGGCAAAACGCATCGTAGCGAGTCATGCGCTGTTGTGCGAAGTCAGTCCACAGGCCGCGCCCAATCCGGCGAGTCTCGTCGCCCGTAATCGGATCATCAGTGGCTTGAGCGAAGCGGTGATTATCGTCGAGACCGACATGGATGGCGGCGCGATGCACGCGGCACGTCGCGCACATGAACAAGGCCGTCGCGTCTACGCTGTCGATAACGACGCGCCGGGCAACCGTATGCTCCTCGCCAACGGTGCGCTGGCCATTGACCCCGACACAGCGACGCTCGATATTTACGACTGCTAATCCACAGCACAACTATCTTCGCGCCTTGAACAACTTTGCGAACCACGACCTGAATAGGCGCTGAATACATTGGTATCAATAACCGGATGGTCTTTGACCGGTTTACACAATTTGGTTACACTTGTGGCAAAATTATGTGAGCAAGAGGTGAATATCTCATGGCAAAAGATGTTGAAATCCGAAGTCCTTTTGACGACAGCGTCATCGATACCGTACCTGAACATGACGAGGCCGATGTCCGTGCAGCGATTGGCCGCGCTGTTGAAGCCAAGCCCATCATGGCCGAGATGCCCGCGCACCAACGTGGCCGCATTCTCAACAACACGGCACAACTCGTCGAGAAATACGGCGAAGACCTTGCCCGGTTGATGGCGCGGGAGAATGGTAAGCCGATGAAATACACACGCGGCGAAGTCAGCCGTTGTGTCGAGACGATGACTTTTGGCGCGGACGAGGCGCGTCGTTTACATGGTGAAACGGTACCGATGGACGCGGCCAAAGGCGGTGTCGGCAAAATTGGGTATTATGTGCGCGTGCCGGTGGGGGTCGTCGGCGCGATCACGCCATTTAATTTTCCGTTGAATCTTGTCGCCCACAAAGTCGCACCGGCAGTCGCGGCAGGTTGCCCGGTCGTCCTCAAGCCCTCGCCGGACACACCACTATCGGCATTTCGTCTGCGCGACATCATGCTCGAAGCCGGTTTACCCGAAGGCGCATTTGAAGTTGTCAACGGTGGCGCAGATGTCGGGCAATGGCTAACAACCGACCCACGCATCGATATGCTGACGTTCACAGGCAGCCCCGCCGTCGCCCATCACATCTCCAAAGCCGCCGGTCTGCGTCGTGTCGCTTTAGAACTCGGCGGCAACGGCGCGACGATTATCAATGATGACGCCGATATTGACCGGGCCTTAGACCGGGTTGTGACCGGGAGTTTCGCCTATAGCGGGCAGGTGTGCATCAGCGTGCAGCGTATTTATGTGCATGAGAATGTGTACGATGAATTCCGCGAAAAATTTATCGACCGCACCAACGCGCTTGTCGTCGGTGACCCGCTTGACGATAGTACAGACATCGGCCCGGTGATTAATGACACGGCTGCCGAACGCATCGAAGCGTGGGTGCAAGAAGCCGTCAACAATGGCGCCAAGCTCGCCGCCGGTGGCACACGCGAAGGTCGTTTGATACGCCCGACGGTGCTCGAAAATGTCACCGAAGAGATGAAAGTCATGTGCATGGAAGTCTTTGGCCCGGTCGTCAATCTCGTGCCCTTCAGCGATTTTGAAGAAGCGCTTGCCACCGCTGATGAGTCCGAGTTTGGGTTGCAGGCTGGTGTCTATACCCGTGACCTTGCCAAAGCGATGCGTGCTGTTGAGCGTTTGAATGTCGGCGGGGTGATGATTAACGATGTGCCGACCTTCCGCGTCGATCACATGCCGTATGGTGGTAACAAAAATTCTGGTCTGGGGCGCGAAGGCCCACGCTTCGCCATCGAAGAGATGACGACGCTCAAGATGGTCGTGATTAACACGTAGCTGTCACACACCACAATCAAGCCGGGTGCGAATAGTATCACACCCGGCTTAAGACAAGACTGACGCTGATTGTTCGTTGACGCAAT
>RFIA01000088.1 GCA_003695675.1 Chloroflexota bacterium | reverse complement strand
TGTTTCAATCCCCCGAAGGGGATTATTTATGTCGAGACTTTTAGATAAAGTTAATTTTAAACCCAGCTGTTAGGTTTCAATCCCCCGAAGGGGATTATTTATGTCGAGACGATGGGTTCCGCGTCGTCTTCGACCACCTCACCGTGTTTCAATCCCCCGAAGGGGATTATTTATGTCGAGACGAGATTGCTGAGAAACTGATGGGCGGCACGGACGAACGTTTCAATCCCCCGAAGGGGATTATTTATGTCGAGACCGAGAGCTTTTCGTGAGCAGGAAACTATCTGAACTAAGTTTCAATCCCCCGAAGGGGATTATTTATGTCGAGACGATCATTCGTCTTTGCCAGCAGATTGGTAAGGATAAGTTTCAATCCCCCGAAGGGGATTATTTATGTCGAGACCCAACGTGACGTAGAATTCATCATGGTATGGACTATGGTTTCAATCCCCCGAAGGGGATTATTTATGTCGAGACGCCCATGGGGCCAGCGGGATGATCCAGCATTGCCAAGTTTCAATCCCCCGAAGGGGATTATTTATGTCGAGACCCTCAATCGCATACGCCCAATAGTATACCGCATAGCGCCGGAAAAAGCAAGCTGAGCGCCGTAAATTTTATTATTCCGGGCTACAATTGCATGATTTGAAAATCGGTGATTTTTGGCGCATTTGTTCAACCTGCCTCGGGCCAATTTCATGCCCTGCAAGTCGTCTAAACGGCGCTAATTGGCAGGAATCCGGCGTTTCCGGGCGGTATGCGACTTTTTGACGGCTCATTAGCATTTTTGATCGTGCTATAGTGAGAAAAAATAGACAGGAGTTTTGAACATGGTCGCGCTACTTTCAGAACGCAAATGGTACGATTTGTACTTGACAGCCAAGGCGTCCAATCTCAGTTTTCATACTCAGCAGAGCAAGCAACAAGGTTATACTTTCTTGTATGAATCATTTTTGAATGGTGGACATCTGCAACACCAATTTCGCATGTTGTCGTCGCAAGAGCACGAGGCGTTGATGATGCTTAAAGCGCACGGTGGGCAAATGCCGTTGCATCAATTTGTTGCCCGGTTTGGGTACATTCGCATTAAACGAGCGTGGCGCGATGACATGCCACGTTATCCATGGTTGCATTCGACTGCGATTGCCGAACGATTGTGGTATCAAGCCTTCATCGAAATCGTGTCCGGCAAGACAAAAAAGGTCGTCTTGCCAGATGAAGTCAGCGCGATGTTGCCGCCCCTGCCACGCCCCAAAATCGCGAAATGGGCGAATCTCCCTTGTCGCAATGGGGGAGGTCGGGAGGGGGATAGCAATATGCGAACGGCGTTGTGTGTTGACCTCGCGGTGTTACTCGGCATGCTGCTGCGTGATGACATCACACTGCTGCATGGGCGTTGGTTGCCGCCCTACGCGCTCAAAGCCATTAATGCGCATCTGCAACATCCCGAAGATCTCACCGGAGTCCGCAGCGAATTGCAAACCGAACGCTTGCGATTTCTGCATTATGTCGCCGAAGCCGCTGGTTTGGTCGCTGTGCAACATGGTGTGCTCAAACCAACGGTCAAGGCATGGCAATGGTTGTCACTTCCTTATCATATCGGTTGGCAAATACTGTGGGACGCCGTTTGCGCAGACATCAAGCGCCCCAACAGCTTGTGGCAACACTTTCGACTGCCGGAGGTCGAACGCGAGACATGGCATGTCATAACACAACAAATCAACGCATTGCAAATCGGACGCGCCTATACCGTCTCATCCTTCATCAAAACTTGCAACCTGCATCTGATTGACGACAACCTCGATGAAAAACAATTGCAGATTTTGATGGCCGAGCCGTTGCATTGGCTGGGCATCGCCAGCATCAAAGACAATGTGTTCCTCTTGCATGATGCAGATACGTCATCGGTCGAGTCGGCTACCGTCAACCACCAATCGGATGCCCTGCTGCTCACCTTACCGCACAAACCAGACTTGCATGCGCTAACCGAATTATTGATGTGGGTCACATTCGATGAAGACCGATTATGCATTGACGAAAACGCTGTACGCCGTGCCTGTGAGCATGGATATGACGAACATCAACTTGTGATGACACTCGCGACACTCACCGGCCAACCGTTGCCGCTGCCCATCATCGAACGCATCATGCAATGGGCGAAGCAGGCACAATCGCTAACGATGCGGCAACTCACTGTGTTGACGGCCACCGATACGAATACAATCAACGACATTCGGGCAGATTGGCGCTTACGTCCGTTGTTGGGCGAACCGCTCTCGCCGCATCACATCGTCGTCAAGACTCAACATGCCAATGCCCTACTCAAGAAATTGGGACAACGCGGCAAACCCGTCATGTGGTTGCGACAAACACGAGACGCATCACCTGCCGCAACGCTCACTGATGAGATGGCCGAATATCTGTGGTTGGCCGTGCGTGTCTATCAGAAAATCGGCGCGGTCATCCCGCAGATGATACGCATCCCCGCCGCTGTCCGCGCATGGGTCGCGCAGCAGTTGCCATCCGCAACTGTCGATGGACTTGAGCAGGTGGCTGAGGTGTTATTCGACGCGCTTCGGCAAACTATTGGCGGGCATCCCGTCAATAGTGGTGGCATCGCACAAGACGACCCGGCGGGCATTCGTGAAGCAATCCAACAAGCCTACGATCAACGGGGTGCGGTCCGCATTGAGTATTACAGTCCCGCACGCGGCGAGAAGACCGTCCGCACGATTGAGCCGGTCATGTTGTATCAACGCAACGGAGCCGAGTACGTCGAAGCATGGTGTCGCCTTGAAGATGATACACGTACTTTCCGCCTCGACCGTATTCAGCGCATTGTCGCAACATCCGATAAACCGCACAAATTGGCGCTTGATGCCCAAATCAATTTATCGGCTCATGCTAACCACATCGATTTATTGAGTGTAGGGGCAATTGCCTCACAGGACACGTAACATGACACTTAATTCCCCTATTCGATGAACTGATTGTAATCTTTATCCGTTAAGGATATTTTTAGTGTCTCTTCGCCGGACCCACTGGTAACGGCATCCAAATCATCGAAGAACTGCTGGGTATTTAACGATTCCAATTGGAAACGCTTGGACGGTCTAATCATTCCGATACGACCAAGCAGTTCAGCGCGGGTCAAGTCACCACGTCTAATTGGTACAGGCAATTCGATTGTTTTCGCGCCATTTTGTAACACGATCTTGATCTTTTCATTGAGACGCGCTTCTTCATTTTCTTGTCGTCGTTTGAGTCGCCATGTTTGAATCCACGCCCCAGCCGCCGCTATCGCACCCAAAATACCAAGGATGTCTGCAATCAGACCAACCGTCATTTCATCCACCTCTTCTCGCCTCCCTTCAGAAGCAATTTTCAGATGATATAGTAACCTTTTGCCCGTTGCAACTCCGCTTTGCCCAGCAGACGCACTCGCTTCAGGTCTGCGCGGTTCATCGGGTAAAAGCGGATGTCATCTTCTTCGGGGTCGATCTCGCGTTGCAGGCGCATTTCGAGTTGTTCACGTTTATCATTATTGATCTCGCACTCAAAGACGCTGTATTGCGCCCGCCGTCCGTAACCCTCGAGAATTTTGCTGACACGATAACGGCGCTTGTCATTGGGAATGTCATAACTCACAATCCAGAACATATCTCATCCCTCCGGTAACAATGTGCGCCACTCACGTCCGGCAGAAGCCTCAACCGCCAATGCGTCGGCGATATTGTTGCGCTCACGTTTGATGTGTGTATAGCGGACTTTGGTGAAATGTCGTGCCAATGCCGCCGCCTGTTGGTGCCATTGCCGCAAGGCCGGGCTGTTGACCGCGAAACGTCCAATCATCTGGAAAACGACGACTTCGCTGTCGAGACGCACCTCGATAAATTCTGCGTGGAGTGTGTGTGCGATTTCCATCGCCAGCAGCAACCCGGCGTATTCGGCTTCGTTGTTGGTCATCACCGGCAACGTGCGATTGGCAACGGCAACGATATGCTGCCAACGGTCAACGACGACGACACCTGCTCCGGCATGATGCGCACCGAGCGAGCCATCGGCAAATAATGTCAAATGCTGAAAGGGACTCTCAATCCCATGTTGAGCGATCATTGAGTACCACCTCTGGGATGACTGTGCTTTCGAGTAATTCTGTCAAATCATCGACGGATAAGCGTGTGATGGCGACGAACCCGTTGTCCAGCAAGATCGCCGTCTCACGAGCATAACCATACGTCATATCGATGATACGCTCCGCCCCCAATGCGCCGATGAAGCGTTGCACCGGTTTGGAGCGCATCGACATGACGGCGACAATTCGTTCCCGGTCGATGATACCGCCGGGTGTGATTGTGATGTGTCGTGTCATGATTTACAATCTCACTGCATCAGTAACGGTTCGTAATCTAACGCTTCGCCGCGCACGATACGCGCCATCTGCCGCACCTGCAATTCAATCGCCCGCCGGTAATCAGTTTGCCCGTTGGCGAGCGGGTGATAGATGTGGTCAGCCAAGCGTCCTTCGTAAGCCTGCACCAGCAAATCAACGGCGTCTTTTGACATCCGCACCGGTCGTTCCGGGTCATTCGTCCATTCAAAGTGATCGAGTGTCACTGTGCCACTCGTCACCAGATTCAACACAACAATATCCGCAATTGATGGCCGGAATTCTTCCATCAAGTCGAGCGCCAAACCCGGTCGATTGTAACCGAGTGTGTGGAAGAAACCGAGATACGGGTCAAGTCCGACGAGTTGAATCTTAGCTTCGACATCTTTGAGCACCATCGTATAGGCAAAGCTCAACATGGCATTGGCCGGGTCGGGTGGTGGATAATAATCGCGCCCGGCGAATTGCCACTCTGGGTCGAAGAATGTTCTGATGCCATCGAAATAAAAAGCGGCGGCCTTGCCTTCATAACCACGCAATTGATCAAGCGTCGTTGCATGTTCCAAACTGTGGAGCATGTGCATCATACCATCAAGGGTCTGCGCTGCATGAGGATCTTCCTGCGCTCGGCGTTGCAATACCACCCGTTGATTGATGATCTTGCCGGTCACAATTTGCGTCGCCAACGCCAGACTGTCCATTTCATCATCGCATAAGCGCAATTGCATCTGCCGCAATTCGGCGAAGTGTGATTCCATCGCGGTCAAACGTCCGCGATATTTTCCATACATGCTCAAAAAGACAACGTCGATACCAGTTCGCATAAGCAGCACGGCAGCCGGAGTGGTCAATTGGGCATTGCCCATGACAACCAGTTGTTCCAGATTTACCATGGGAATCGTGAACAATTCTTCATTACCGGCGGTCACACGTAATTGTTCACCATTCTTGCGGATGACCGCTCGTTGTTCTCTCACATAGACGACAGACATGGTTTGCTTACTCCTTATTTGTTTGGTTCAGGTCAGTGTCATCGCCCATCAAACGTCGTGCCAAGAAATGAGAATCCCTCTTCAAAATGCACGATTTGTGTTTTCCGCATGTTGAGCGCCAGTTGTAAATTTTCGAGTGAGCGCCGTGTGACATCGAGACTCCAGACAGCTTCTTGTTCACTGCGCGACAGGATGACGAAATCATCGGCGAATCGAATCAGGCGTGCTTGTGGTAGCGCGGCCAGCACCATCTCGTCGAAGCGATGCAAATAGAGATTCGCGAGTTGCGGCGAAATCACACCACCCTGGGAGACACCCACAATCTGGTCACGCTGCTTGTCGACCGGTGTGTGCAACCATTGCTCAATCAAATGGATGACGAGTGGCGAGCGAACAAGTCGCTTTAGTTGCCCCATCAGCAGTGGCAATGGGATGTTGCCGAAACAATCTTGAATGTCGGCATCCAGCACCCACGGCAGATCGTGGTCTCGTGCCTCAATGACGGCCTGCACCGCATCGCCGGTTGAGCGTCCGGGACGGAAGCCGAAACTGCAATCAAGAAACAACGGCTCAAGAATCGGTGTCAAGTAATCATGGACGACACGTTGTGCGACGCGGTCGCGAAATGCCCATACACTGATCGGACGTTCTTTGCCGGACGACTTCTTGATGTAGAAACGTCGCACAGGAAACGGTTGATAGGTGCCGCCGGTGATTTGTTGCCGCAAGCGATTCAATTCTCGTTCGCTGTGTGCCTCGAATTGCGCCATCGTGACGCCATCTGTACCCGGTGATTGGCCACTGCGCCGGACGAGACACCATGCCCGGCGCAGCGCATTCATCGAGAACAGCATATCAGGTTGCGGATTATGCAGGCTCGGATTCGACAACATCAGGTTGCTTTGTGTCAAGAATCGGAACGAGACGGGTGAGCCAGCGTGGGAGATGGTCGCCATAACCGAGAATCGCCAGTTGACCGACGATGAGCGTCAAGGTTGCACCGAGCAAGCCGAAACGCATCCAGCTTTGGATTGGCTGGAGTTGCTCACCTTGCTTGATGCCATGTCGCAATGCCCAGCGCAACATCCATGTGAGCGCCAACGGCTCACGACCGCGTTCACGTCCCTTATAACCATAAATCGCGGCGATTTCGTGCAACATACGGGTTTGCACATCGACGAGCGTCATCAGGTCGGTCGAGACATCGCTGTCGCTGTGCATCGCCATACTCGAAATAATGCCACGCAACACCACCTGTCGGGCGGCATCGGTGCGCAGCGTCGGAATTTCATTTGCCAACTGCGCGGACAGATGTGGACACGCCTTGACCATGGCCGGCACGAAACGCTCCCGAACGATACGCTCTTCAGTGGCCGGTAACGTCAGTATCGGACGTGCCAACCGTTCGGTCAGCAGACGAGTGGCTTTTTCAAGATTGGCTTGTGAGAATTCTGGCGAGTGATTGAAGACAATCATCAGCGTCACATTGAGACTGCGAAAACGAGCAATCCAGTTGAAATCATCTGTCGTGAGACCATTTTGCGCACCGAGCACATACACAATCAAATCCGCGCTGTCGGCGCGGTAGAGCACTGTGCTGGCGTCATACGAGTCGAGCGGCAAGTCGATCAATGTGAATAGACCAAAATTGCGGATCATCTCGTCGTTCGCACTGATGGCTTCCCATCCCCATACACTATTGATGAGCGTCTTCTTACCGACACCAAGCAAACCGGCAATGATGACCTGTCCAGTCGTGCCGTAGCTTGCACGACAATGGTAATTGTAGTGACTGTAGACGTGTGGCTCGTAACCTGAATCGGGCATCCATTGTTTCAGCATCGCACGCCTCCTACGCCATGAACCGGTTGATGACAACAACCAAACCAATAACGGACAGTGTTGTCATTGCCAGTCCAATCAAGATGGTGGTTGCCAGACAACCACGCAAGACAAATTTGGGTTTCATCAAACAGACTCCTTTTGCTGCTTATAGCGATGCCACCAGCATGACAGAATTTATTCCCAAATTCGCCCGAATGAATTCGGGTGTCTACCCGAATCGATTCGGGTATTGTTGCCTTGATTGCGCATCCGCATACGTAATACACGACCGATTTTCGACATAACAAGCGAGAAAAAAGCCGCATACGGCCCAAACGCCGGATACGCACTGCTGCATATTATCAATATTCAATAGCTCGGTTGAACTCCAAATAAGGATGCTCAATAAGCAAATAGGTTAGCCAATGTATCAAGCGATAGCGTGTGCCATGCCTGTCAGGACAATATTCAATTACGTTATGGAATTTGCTGAAGATAGTTGTTAGATGCTCCGCGACGACACTTGATTCAATGTACAGCTTGTCTGCAATTTCTTGATTGGTCAGTCCATAAGCTACGAGTAAGGAGACATCTTTTTGGCGTTCGGTCAAATTGTGGTAGAAATTCAGTAAGTCCTGCATCTGTGGTGTACGTAAGTCGTAATTCTGCAACAAATATTGGAGCATCATCTGAGCTTGTATGCTGTTTTGCGCGTAGTGGTACACGCATGCGATTAATGCGAATTGTTCAACACCGCTTTTCTGATTGAGTAGGTGTTGAGCAAAGCTGGTAGCCTGCTCAATATCATTACTCAGCAGATTTTCAACCACTCCCAAATAATCTCGTATCAATTGGCCGACAAGCAGCCAGTAGTCGACCTGCTTATGAATCTCGCAGTGCGTTGCGAGCTGCCTGCGAAATGTCACCCATTGGTTGTGTTCAAATGTCGGAATACTGGTTACAATCACCTCTAAACCCTGCATAAACGAGAGCTTGAACAGATCGTGACAATGTTCTGTGGTTGCCGTGTCAATCACAAACGGCGGTTGGATGTCTTGTCGGAAGAAATCTACCCAATTCCATTGGTACTTCATCAGGCACTCCTTAGGCGTTACTCGCTTTCTCGAAGCACCTAGCGCTAGATGCGTGTCTCATACGTCTTTACGGTAAGTCAGCTACAATCTGGAAACAATCACGTTCACGATCCAGAAAATGGATTTGAGGCCAATGAATCTCGCGAATAAACAGATCACTTTTCATAAACCGAAACAAATTAGCGCAGGGATCAACGAAGGCATTCGCGCTATAGCCGAAAATTACAATGGTCATATTCAAGCCGCGACCGATCATTGCGTAGAACGGATTAGGGGTCTCACTGAAGCAAAACTCACCCGTTGCCGGGCCAAAAATCCACCGGGTTATACACGCGATGGTCAATCCTTCATCACGCTGCTCTGGATCTTGCTAGTTGATGGTCTAACACCGCATCGTCAATCTCGTGCCGTGCGAGAATGGTTGGGACAGATAATCGACGGCACAGATTTATTTGAAGGGGAGTTGAATGAGGAGAGTTTGCCAGCGCTGATTGAGACATTCATTCAGTCAATAGATTTTCATGACGATATAGAGCGTCCTACACCCGAAATAATCACACGAACAATTATGCAAATATGGGCCGCAGATTCAGCATCTGTTGATGAAATTCATCGGACGATGCCAATCCTCAATCGAATTTTTATTGGACGCGAAGATGATTTGTCAATCATTCATCAACGCATCGGCGTAGATGGCGTAGATAATGAAGCGAAGCGACATCCCCTGACTATTGTTCGGGGTTGGCCGGGCGTCGGCAAAACAGCACTCATCAATGCTGTCGCTCATGACAAAGCTGTGAAAGCTGCTTTCGCTGATAATGTGCTATGGGCAAGTCTCGGTCGAAATGGTGATTTATTCGACACATTCAAAGATTGGGCAAGACAGCTCGGTGCGCTTCATCTATTACCGATTCAACACTTGAAAGATTTAGTTCGCGGTTTGCGTGCTGTTCTCGCTGGACGGGACATGCTTGTTATTGTCGACGATATTTGGACAGAAGAGCAGGGGTTATACATTAAACAAGTTGTTGACTTGAAAACCAATACGTTGCTGTTGGCAACACGCTTCACTGACTTGGCGAATAAACTCAAAGATGTCCCTGAAGATATTTATGTTCTCGAAGTTTTGCCTGAAGCTCATGCAATTGAGTTGCTCGGTATTCTAGCACCTGAACCAGCACGGATCTATCAACATCGGTTGCCACAACTTGTTAAAGTTCTCGAAGGGTTACCTCTGGCATTACGTGTCGCGGGGCCTACTTTGCAGCATTATCATGAGATGCTTTTTGATATCGATGAGTTGATAGATGAGTTTGAGAACGACTATAATCGTCTGTTAGAAGCGTCGGCACCGAGTGACCGGTTTGATGAGGAAACCGGCCAAACACCGACCATAGAATTGTTATTTAAACGCAGTGTTGAAACTCTGTCATCGGGGGCACATCTCGCATTCATGGCTCTAGGGGTCTTCAAGCACAAACCGGCCACATTTGATGCAAATGCTTTGCAGTCCGTATGGGAAGTGGACGATCCTAAAACCCTGATTGAAAATCTTATAGGACGCGGTCTAATGGATACAGCACCGGATTCTCGTTACCGGATACATCAAACACTTCACATGTACGCCAATAAATTGTTGGACAATCACATCAACGGATTGTCAATTTAGTCCCTTAGTGTAAGTTCTCTGTTCACCTCAACTCTCACCACAAGATGCTGGCTCCCCAATTCAACATAGATACGATGCGCTTCATCAAAGTGCATGACAGCCTTTTCTCGTTGTCCCATTTTTGCATAGACAACACCTAAATTGCTATGCCAGTTGGCCGCATTGAGGGCATCCCCTATGGCTTCTGTTTGTTCCAAAGCTTGAAGGTAATAGGATTCGGCAGATTGAAATTGCGCTAGGGCGTAAAAACTATTGCCCAGATTTCCCGTAAGTGAAGCGATGATCCGCTGCCTTTCATATTTTTTGGCAATCGCTAGCGCCTCTACCAAGTAGTCAATGGCTTGCTCGATTTGTCCGATTGTATTATAGATATTCGCTATATTTCCCAAATGCTCTCCAATACTCATTTCATCATTGAGGGATTGTGCGATAGAAATAGCTTGTTCGTAGTGTGAGAGAGCTTCTTCATATTTTCTGGCCTCAAACAGAACTAAACCAATCAGACCAAGTTGCCGATGTTCGGCGCTCTGATCTTGTATTTGTCGTGCAATATCAAGTGCATGATAATGGTATGAAAAAGCGGTCCTCAGATCATTCATCATTCGCGACACATATCCCAATCCGCTGTAAGCATCTAGCTCATAACTCTGATGACCAATCGACTGACTGAGAACTAACATATACTGGTAGCATTTCAAACAATTCGGATAATCTCCCAATACACCAAAAACATTTGCCATCCGACTGTATTCAAGAGTTTGTTCTGGGATATCCCCCAATTTCTCAAAGCTTTCTATCGAGCGTTGATGCATAGCGAGTGCATCATCGTAGCGGCCAAGCAATTCAAGTGTTGCGGCTAGATTGCCGGTAGCATGGGCGATCATTCGTTCATCTCCTAATGCCTCAGCCAAATTGAGGGCTTCAGTGTGACACACTAATGCATCTCCCACCCGTTCAAGTTTCGATAGGACATTGCCCATGTTATCAAGTGTGTGGGAAAGTGATCGCGTGTCCCCAACTTGACGATGACATTTGAGCGCTTCCTGATAATTGTCATAGGCCTTTTGATACTCTTGACGTTGAGCATATACGGTTGCAAGGTTGCCAAGCCACAATCCTGTTCGGCGCACATCATCAAGATCAAGTGCAATCCGCAGTGCATCAGAAAAGCGTGCCTCCGCTTCAGTCAGATCTGCTACATCCAGACATACATTACCTAAATTACCCCGCCACAACCCTTGCAATTCAGTATCATCAAGTTCTTCCGCTATCTGAAGGGCGGATTGTAGGTAATTGATTGCCGTTTCAAAGTCGTTCAATTGACGATACACAATGCCAAGATTGCCACGATGCACACTCTCAGATCGCCGCAATTTCAGTTTTAGTGCCGCTTTGAGTGCAGTAAGTAACCAATCTTTGTATCGCCACAAAGGTAAACGTAGAAGTAGCAGGTCTGCTCCCCAATCGGCAAAATCTTCCACAAGTTGGGCAATTTCATCATTTGTTTCAAAATGTGTTGATGCCCATGCTTGGGCTTCGTATATTTGATCGATTTCTTTATCAAAGATTGCAAGCGATGTTACGACAGCATCGCCGCCTTGGACGTACTGTATATTGATTTCATTAAGTCGGTTTAAGTAATGATTAGCATGTCTTTTAGCAAGATTGGATCGAAGATCCATGATACGTCCTCAAATGGGCCTCTACACTGAGTAGAGTTTTTCGTCAAATTCGGAAGACGATAGTATCCCGACAAGTCGTTCATATCTCATCAATGCGTTTGTGTTGAGGAGCCGGAGGATAGCACCGGGGCGTCTGGTCTGCACGCATGATGAGCGGTATGGGGGCGTCGCTGGCGTCAGGCAGATACAAAAAATGGGTGTGGACTGGATGTACTCCCCTCACACCCGCCCCCGCCGTCTGCGTACTGGTCTCAATCACTGCTACCGAATGACTGGCGCAGCACGTAGAGCATATTGACGAGGAATTGCTCTTCGCCCTCTTCGCGAATCATCCGCGCCGCGGCCCGCACCCAAGTCTCATCATCGATCAATTGTGGGAACGAACCCAGACCAGCATAGATTGGATTGCAAAACAGGGAACGCAGTTTTTCCGGCGTCATGTTGTCGGCATCGCCGCTCGGTGCCAACACAACATTGACTGCCGGTAGCAGCTGCTCATCTTTCCGTTTGTTTTTCTTGGATCGATGTGCCATTTTGTTCCTCACTCTCTTATTACTATCACACAATTTCATTGTAACCGATTCCGTTCTCCCCTGCTGAATACACCACCTATCTCTGCAACCATCTGTTTTCGGCGAATATCTTCTCTGGCTGCGCGTCGATGTATAATGCACATAATGCGAATCGAGCGTCCCCGCAAGCCCGAACTCGACCAGCAATTGGTGGCCGCTTACGCCCGGACATTCATCGCTCGTCACGACCGTTATCCGTTGCAATTGCCGGGTGGCAGCTACGCCACCGTTCGTAAACAATTGCATCCGGCATTGATCCATGCCCATCTGCGTGGCACGGTCACACTGGGGGCATACGCGCTGGATCATCAATCACAAGCACACTGGTTGTGTTTCGACGCGGACGATGATGAGCGCTGGCAGGATTTGAGACAACTGGCACAGACGTTATCCGAGCAGCAGGTCACAGCATATCTGGAAGCCTCGCGGCGCGGCGGTCATCTGTGGTTGTTCACACCGCGTTTGCCCGGTCATGACATCCGTCGCTTCGGTCACCAAGTGCTGGATGCGTATCATCTGGAACAGATTGAACTGTATCCCAAACAAAACCGGTTGACCACTGGGCCGGGATCACTGGTGCG
>RFIA01000087.1 GCA_003695675.1 Chloroflexota bacterium | reverse complement strand
GTCTGCGCGTGTGGCGAAGTCTACCGCGATTGCCCGCCCGCGCTTGGCAAATCGTGGCGTTTCTTTTGTTGGCGCTGGTGCCGTTCGCGACGAATAGCGCGGTCGTTCAAGATGTGACCGCATTCGTCATCTTTTATGTTGGCACGGTGCAGGTGTTATTCGGCGTCGCCATCATCTATGAGCAACCAGATGCCGCCACGAAACTTGGCTTGCTTATTGGCGGATTGCTGTTCGGCTTGATCGTCATCAACATCGCTGCGGGTATGATGCTCACCGGATTAGAAGCCGAGTCAGCGCCGGATGCGCCTACACCTGAAGCCAATGCCGCCGAAGTCGCCGCTGAGCCAACAACCCACCCTGATGCGGCGACCGATGTGCCCACACCGACTGACGCACCCTCACCGACTCCGGTTGAAGCGACCGCGACCGATACCCCTGCACCGACTGCAATCCCGGCGACAGACGAAGCGCAAGCAGCATCAGCCGATGCAAGAGACGAACAAGACGACGCCCCCCCGCCGCAACCAATACCCGGCAACGGCTACGTCGATTATCTCGTGGACAACGGCGAAGTCGAATGGGGGCATATCACCGGATTCGGCCCGCGCGTCAATTCAATTGCGCACGCCTACATGGTCGATTTCGAGGGTCAGTTGGTTTATGACACCATCGTCGAATACAACGCGAAAGGGTATCGCGGCCCCGAGTTCAGTTACGAAAAGCCGGATGATGTCTACCGCATTCTCATCATCGGCGACTCATTCGTCGAAGCGCTGCAAGTCGATTACGAAGAAACATTCTATGCGCTGTTGCAAAATCAATTGGACGAACACGCAACGCCTGACCGCCGCTATGAAGTCATCGCGCAGGGACGTACCGGTTGGGGCACGTTGCAAGAATATCTGTATTATCAAGCCGAAGGTTACAAATATAACGCCGACCTCGTCGTGCTGATGTTCTTCATCAATGATGTGCCGGACAATTACCCGGCCTTCTTTTATCCCGACATCAACAACACCAATTATGAATACATTTTCGACGGCGACGACGTGCGCATCGTCGATACCAATTTGCAACCGCTGCCGCCGAACCGGATGCGTCTGTTGTACAACGCGCTGCCGGATGTGCTGCAACGGCGCAGTCTGCCGCGTTTGTTGATTCGCCTGTTCGACCCGCCGACATCGATTCGGACGCCGGGCGGCATCCTCGACCGCGTGCATCCACAATTTTATATCTATGTGACCGAGCCGGAGGTCGAGGGTTACGACGAAGCGTGGCGGCGCACCGAACGCGGTTTGACGTTGTTCGCCAACGCCGTCGCACAAAATGGCAGTCAATTCATCGTTGTGCCGATTTTTCTCGGCAGCGAGATGGTCGAAAATGTCTCGCATTGGTGGCCACAACTCGTCGCCGGTTGGCAATGGGACGATGGTCTCCCTGAACGGCGATTGAGCGCGATTCTCGACGATTTACCGGCGCAGCTCGTCCCGACACGCCCAATATTCGAAAATTATGCGCGAGAAGTGGGCGGCGATGTCTATAATTTGATCTATTTGCCCGAAGACGGCCACTTCAATACAATCGGTCATGAACGAACCCGCGATGTGCTCTATAATTGGTTGGTAGAGCAAGGGATTGTCGATGAGTGACGGAGAATCTTAATTTGGTGCGATTGCGATATTATGCCATTATCGTCATGGTGTTGATGGCGGCGTGCGGCACGAATACGGCGCGTGTCACACAGGGGCCGCGTTTGATTCAAGATGTGACACTCGCGCCGACGACTCCCGCGCCGACCCGCCAACTCAGCCCGACACCGACTCCGGTCAATATTCCAATTGCAACGTCTGAAAACGAAGTCCCTTTGCAAATCGTCACGATTGAAGCCGACTTCGTTCTCGTCACGCCGACGCTGCCGCCGAGCAAAACGCCAACGATTACGCCGAGTGTGACGCCGACCTTCACCCCGACGATTACGCCGACCTTCCCCGTTACGTCAACACAACGCTCACCCCAACAACCGACGGCTATTCTCGCGCCGGTGACGGCCATCGTCGCCAATGCGATTCCGCGTGTGTGTGACAGTACGTGGTTCTTCATTCAACCGCGCCCCGACAGTTGCCCGCAAAGTCAAGCGTTGACGAGTCAGGCGACTTTCCAAATTTTCGAGAACGGTTTCATGTTGTGGGTGCGCTCGCAAGACATCATCTATGTGATGTACAACGACGGCGCCCTCCCGACATGGCAGGCATTCAACGACCCGTTTGTTGACCCGACACCCGAACGCACCATCTTGATGACACCGCCGCCCGGTGAATATTGGCAACCGCGTCGCGGCTTCGGCGAAATTTGGCTGATGAATCCTGAAGTGCGGCAGCGTATCGGTTGGGCGGTGCAACAATGGGAAGACATCTTCAGCTCGCGGGTGCAAATCTCGACCGATGGCACAGTCTTCGTCGAAGGGCCGCGCAACGACATTTTCATGCTGCCGCCGGGTGGCAGACAATGGACTCGTTCAGGCGGCAATTTCAATGTGCCGTGATCGCGAAATGGCTTGCGACACGCAGGCTAGGCATGTCAGCCGGCATCTGTTCGCTGTGCCCGTCTTGCGTCTTTGTTTGCTGGTGGTAAACTCGCTGTCATGACGAAAACCTTGCTTTACGAACGTGACGCGCACGGTGTCGGCGTCATTACATTCAATCGCCCCGAAGCACGCAACGCGCTCAATCTGGCGACGATGCGGCAATTTGCCGAACTCGTGGCGCAACTCGCCGACGACACACTATTGCGCGTCCTCATCGTGACCGGCGCGGGGCACGAGGCCTTTTGCAGCGGCGGCGACCTCGTTGAGTTGAGCGCCTACCCGACGGCGGATGATGGGCGCATGATGATTACGTTGATGGGCAATGCGCTGCTGGCGTTGGAACGCTTGCCTGTGCCCGTCATCGCAGCGATGAATGGTTATGCGCTCGGTGGCGGCAGCGAAATTGCGCTCGCTTGTGATATGCGCATTGTCGATGAAAGGGCATCGCTCGGCCTCGTGCATATTCATCTTGGTTTGACGCCGGGATGGGGCGCGGGGCAGCGTCTGCTGCGGCTCGTCGGATATGCGCGGGCGATGGAAATTTTGCTGCGTGGCCGGGCGTTGAAGCCGGACGAATTGCAAGCGTTCGGTCTTGTCAACCAAATCGTCCCGGCGGGTGAAGCCTTGCAATATGCGCTCGACTTCGCGCACGAGATTGCCGGTCGTGATGCCGATGTTGTTCGCGCGATCAAGACGCTATTGCAAGCTGGTGCCACTCAGCCGTATGATGACGCCTTGCATGTTGAACGCGATGTCTTCCCTGCATTGTGGGCAGGGCAGGCGCATCTTGATGCAGTACGTACCTTTCTTGAGAAACGTAAACCATGAATAATCGCCCAACGAAAAGTTATCTCCGTATATTCTTCAACGGTCTGCGACTGCGCTGCCCGAATTGTGAGCGGGGGCACATTTTTCGCAGGCGCAGTTTGTTCAAAATCGAGGAGACCTGCTCAGTGTGTCATGTTCGTTTTGAACGCAAAGCTGGCGAAGCCATCGGCGCGATGACGATTAATCTCGTGCTGGCCGAGATTATCCCCTTGATTGGCTTCTTCGTGCTCAATGCGTTGTATGATCTTTCGATGACGACACAACTCATCATTTGGACGACGTTCATCATTGTGTTTGTCGCGTTGTTTTACCGGCACGCACGCGGTTTGTGGGTTGGCGTGTCGTACCTGAGTGGCGATTTGTATCCCGATGATGATGTCGGGGAGACTTCATGATACTCGGTGTAAAAATTGCAGGGATGCGATATATCGCGTCCGCCGGAAGGCGTATATACCACCCTTACATTGTTGCGTTCATTGTGCTTTTTTGTTTCGGCATATTCGGTCGCGCAGACGCACAATTCGACGATCCGACGCTCATCGTGCGCATCAATAGAGGCGATAGCAGCGCATTTTACGCATGGGATGGGGCGACACTCACTGAAGTCAGCGACCTCGTGAATGACTCGCACAATCGTCCCGGATTGTATGCGATGACGGAAAGCGATTATGTGACGGCACTCGTGCAGCAGACGCTCGCGCTGCGCTTGCCATTGCCCGAAGCCATTGGCGGGACGGGCACATTCGCGTCGGATGTTTTGTGGACGCCTGACGGCAGCCATGTCGCGCAGGTCTATTGGAATCCTAGCGGCGTCCCCCAATACACACTCGTGATTGCCGATGCAGAGTCCGGCGCAGGGCGGCAAATTCCACTCGATATTGCGCCGACGGGCTTGACGCCTTCGCCGTCGCTCATCGGCATAGACCCGGTGGTGTGGAGTGCGAGTTGGCTGGAGGTCAACGGTTTCCCGAACTCGGTCTTTTATGACACGGCGGGGACTTTGCTCGGCAGCAGCGAATGGTTATCCACGGGCGCTGTGCGTTATTTCACGCCCGATGGCGCGCAATTCGCCGAGCTGCCCTATACAGATATTGGACGCGGTTATCGTTTCTTTGAGTGGATGCGGCACGAAGGCGGCGATTATCAAGCGGCGCTCGATCTAACGACGAATGAGATGCGACTCGTCAACCCTGCGGGGCAAGCGCGAAGCATCAACAGCGCCGGTGCAGAATTGTACAGCCCGGTCGCGCTAGACCCGGCAGTTGTCGTGGTCGAGAGCTTCGACTTCATCGGGGCGCGGAGTGTGTGGGCACTGGCGCCCGACCGCAGTTATGCAACGTTATTATGGACAGATGACGTCAATGACTCGGATGTCGAATTGTTTCATTCGGTGACGATTTCACCTGCGGGGCAAGCGCTGGCTTATTTGCAAGACGGCGAGGTGTATATTTGGCGCGAAGGCACGATTACTCAACTCGATGCCGCGACACAATTGGGCACGGTCGAGAGCATCTATTGGGGGCCGACTCGTTGGCGCACTCGCCCGGCGCTCGACCCAATTAATTTGCCTGCCGCGCCTGTGACGATAACTGCCGAGACTCCGTCGCCACAAACGACACCGCAATTGGTGAACGCTGTCGCGCCATCAGCCGCAACGGTGACGCCTGTCTTGACTGGCGTGACGTGTCCCGGATTTTTGCCATCGCGTGTCGCTGTCGGTCAACAGGCGCGAGTCACGCCCGGTACACCGAATCGCTTGCGCAACGGCCCGACGACCGCAAGCGACACGATTGGCACTATTCCCGGCGGTTCTATCTTCACCGTGATTGATGGCCCGGTGTGTGCGGAAGGGTTCGCGTGGTGGCGCATCAATTATTCCGGCACTGTCGGCTGGACGGCGGAAGGTGGCGGCAATGAATATTGGATAGAGCCATTCAATTAATCGGCAAAACACGCTTGCCTGTTGGCTGACCGCTCATGCTACAATAGCGTTATGTACGCACAAATCGCGGTCAATGCGCCGGTCAAAAATACCTTCGATTATCATATCCCGCCGGAACTCGACGGTCGCCTGAAGCCCGGTCATTTGGTACAGGTTGCTTTTGGGACAGCGCAGCAACACGGCATCGTCGTCGGCATCAGCGACCACAGCGACATCGAGCAAACGAAGCCGGTTCTCGCCCGGCTTGACCCGCGCCCGGTTGTGACGGAGCAACAAATCGAACTCGCCTATTGGATGAGCGAGCGGTATCTGGCGCCGCTTTCGGCGTGTTTGTGGTTGATGCTGCCACCCGGTATCACCGGTGGGCGGGATATACGTGTCACTCTGCTCGACGAAGATTATCAAACCAACGACGAACTTGAGCAAGACCTCATCGCGCTGCTCAAGCGGCGCGGCCCGCTCGTCGGCAAGCAATTGAGTACGGCGAAGGCCTTACAAGGGCGCGATTGGCGCAAAGCGGTCGAAGCCTTAGCGAAAGCCGATGTCGTCGAGTCGGTGCGTGTGCTCAATCCACCGCGTGTACGTCCAAAAAAAGTGAAGACGGTCGCCCTCGCTATTCGCCCGGATAACATTCACGCCGTCGCCCGACATCTCGGCAAACAATCGCGCCGCGCTGACTTGCTTGAGGTCATCGCTGCTTCGCCGGACGATGCCATGTTGGTTGATGACGCGCTGCGCTTGTCCGGCGTCGCTAAGGGAACGCTGAACCGCTTGGCCGCTGAAGGGCACATCACACTCCATGATGGCAAGCCGCAATACGTCACGCTGAAAACACCGCCGGAGTCGGTCGATGAGGTGTTGATGCAATTGCGCGATGGTTACAAGTATCTGCGCATCCTAGAACGTCTCGCGTATGCGCGGGAACCGATGCCCATCAAAGATTTGTACGCCGAGACTAGGTGCAATCTGAGCGATTTGCGCAAACTTGAAGACGAAGGCTTGATCTTCTTCAGCGAGTCGGAAGTGTGGCGCGACTCGTTGGCCGCCCGCGATTTCGTCCCGACGATTGCCCCGGCGCTGACACCGGAGCAAGAGGCGGTGTGGTCGGTGATTGAGGCCGATATGAAATGGCGTGCGTGGAGCACCCCACCCCCGACCCCTCCCCGTACACAGGGAGGGGGGAACACCCCACCCC
>RFIA01000086.1 GCA_003695675.1 Chloroflexota bacterium | reverse complement strand
TCCCCCGCCCCTGCGTCCTCGCCCCCTGCACCGCCCGAAATCCCCTGCACGCTGACGGTCAACGCAGATGTCGGCATCGCACGCATCCGCAGCGGGCCGGGATTATCATTCGATATTCTGACGCGAACACAAAGCAACCGTTCATTCGTTGTCCTCGGCGTCTCTGCCCCCGATGCCGACGGCTTCCCGTGGTATCTCATCGACCTGCCGGAAAACGACGGCTGGATTCGCAGCGACTTGATTACGCTTGGGCCCGGCTGTGAAGGCCTGCGCGTCATTGATGTTCGCGGCGGCGAGGCATCGCCGGTTCTCCCACCCCCGCCGGACGAACCGGATGCCGATGACGAACCGGAAACAGTTGACGAGGCCGACGATTTAATCGATGCGGTCTGTACAGCAACCATCAAAGACACGATTAAAACAGCACGCATCCGCAGCGGGCCGGGCACAACATTCTCGATTGTCGAACGAGCTAGCGCGGGCAAAACATTCGGCGTTGGTGGCATTTCTGGCCCCGACCGCGACGATTTTCGCTGGTATTGGCTCGACCTGCCACATGGCAATGGTTGGATTCGCGGCGACTTGATCGTCCTCTCCGGCGATTGCAGCGGTTTGCAAATCGTGCAGCCGCCCGAACCCGAACCGCCACAACCACCGCCACCGACTAATCCGGGCGAATTGTTCCCCCTGCCGACTCGTCACCCATTGACACAAGGCTTTCATAACAATCACAAAGGGTATGATCTTGGTTCACCGGAAGGGACAACATTCTTCGCGCCGACTCATGGCATCGTCATCCGCGAGGTGCGTTGTCTCAAATGCACCGAAGAGCGCCCCAACATTCGTCCCAGCACATTAGATATTATTCGGCGCAATCAAATCTTCAGCGATCCGGCGTGGGGCTTTGGTTACGGCAACTTCATCATCGTCCGTTATGATTACGCCGATGTGCCACGCCCGTTGCAACTCAAAATGGACGAAGCCGACCTGACCGGGCAATTCGCGTATGTGCTCTATGCGCATCTGAAAAAGATTCTCGTCAACAACGGGCAAGCGGTCGAAGCCGGCACCATTCTCGGCGAGACGGGCAACACCGGGCATTCAAGCGGGCCACATCTCCACCTCGAAGTCAAGATCGGGCGCGACAAAAATGTCGATGGCCGTTGGCGACAGCAAATCGCCGTCCATCCCAGCCTGATGTTCCGCGACAACTAAGGCTTAAATTCGGACATGTTTGCAGCGATAATGCCACCCGTCACCGCAACGCACGCTGACATTTTTACGTAAACGAATAAGATCACGCAATTAAAACACGAATCCCGCAAACGGGATTTGTGTTTGTAAACACACCATAATCTCATCTCAAGGAAGGAACAACGGTGTTTGGTATAAAAACACGAAAAATCATCGGCGATGTGTTGGCGCGTAAGGGGCGCACAGCACTCGTTTCATTGGCGATATTCATCGGCGTGACCGGGACAATCACGCTGTTCTCATTGAGCGACATCATCGTGCGGCAATTGCGCGAAGATGTGCAAGAAGAAGAACTGTCGATGTTGAGCATTTTCCTCAGCCTCAACGAGGGTACACAACCCGACGACGCGGCTTATCTCGAACGCTTCAGCCAAGTCGAAGGTGTAACCGACGTGATGGGCACGGTACAGGGCTTGGCGCGTTTCATCATTCCAGATGACGAGACGACCGCATCCACAACAGCAGGCGATGAAGCCCCAACAGACGACGAACCGGAATTCGAGGACAGCTTCATCACCGCTTACACCGTGCCGTTTGAAGACGGCCTGCCGATTGAACCGATGCGTTTGTTGAGCGGGCGCTACCCACAACCGGGCGCCAACGAAGTCGTCATCGAGACACGCATGGCCGACGACAAAAATCTCGCTCTTGGCGACGCGATTATGTTTCGCATCCTCAGCCCGTCGCGCAATCCCGCGCTCAACGGCGAAGTCGGCACGGTCGAAACATGGACGATTTCTGGCATCGTGTTTCATCCCTACATCGGCGCGAACAATAACGGCGGCTTTAGTGTTGAGCCGGAAGTCGCCATCTATGGCTTGCTCGACGATGCGCGTTACATCGGCGGGACAAACGGTCTGACGACGATTCAAGCGCGGTTTGAAACATTTGAACAAGCCGAAGAACAAGAAAGCACCTTCACGCGCATCATCGCGGACGAGACACCGTACATCACGCAATTCAGCCAACCGCAAGACCCGGCAGACAATCCGTTGATTATGGGGGCGCAAACGCTCGGCGCGACACTCGGCACGTTGGCATTCATCGCGCTCCTCGTTTCGGGCTTTCTCGTCATCAACGTCATCTCATCGCTCGTGCTCGAACAACGGCAACAAATCGGCGTGATGAAGTCGATTGGCGCCACCCGCCCGGACAATATCTTCATGTATTCGGGCATCGCCTTCGCCTACGGATTCATCGCCGTGATACCGGGTGTGATCGTCGGCATACCGGCGGGCAACGCGGCAGCGCAAGCGCTCGCCCCGACCCTCAACACCGTGTTGGACGGTTTCCAAATTTCAGTCTCGTCGATTATCTTAGGCGTGATCGTCGGTTTATTGATCCCGGTGTTGGCGTCGATTTTGCCGGTTTACTTCGGCACCCGGGTGACGATACTCGAATCGCTGTCGGACTTCGGCATCGATGCGCGTTATGGCGGTGGCATCTTGGCGCGTATCATCGAGCACCTGCCCGTGCCCATCACCGTGCGACAAGGCTTCAGCAACGTCAGCCAGAAAAAGAGCCGCCTGTTGTTCACGGTAATTACCTTGTCGATTGCCGCGGGCGCGTTCATTGGCATCTTCGGTGTTTTCTCGTCGCTGACGACCGGCATCAACAGTTTCCTCGACACCTTCAATGTCGAAATCGGCATCTTCTCGCAGCGCCCAAGCGACTCGGATGACATTGCCAACATCCTCAACGCCGAATTCCGCAATGGCGAAAACAACATCATCGCCTCGATTGAACCGGGTTTCCAATACGAAGTCGAATTCGACGGGTATGAGCCGGAACCCAGCACGGCTGGCCCGCCGGGGATTTTCGCTTACGGCTACGATGTCACCAGCGAGAACCCAGCCTTCAGCTTCACCGTCGATGAAGGCGATCTGTTGAACGCCGAGAATGCGGCCAACGGCGTCATCTTCAGCAATGTGTTGGCCGCCAATATGGATGTCGGCATCGGCGACACCGTGACGATGCGCGTGCCCGCGGGGACGCTCGACGTACAAATTGTCGGCATCTCCGAATTCCCGGTCGATCAAATTTGGATCGATTGGCGCACGCTGGCCGAAGTCGCGGGCTTCACCGAAGGCGGCGCCCAAGCCAACCGCTATTTCACCGAGCTTGGCATCGATGGCTACACCGGTTCGTTGAGCGACAATCGCGTCACCGTGCTCGGACTCGATACGCAATTCGCTGACTTCATCCCGTTCACGGACGGCGAATTCTTCACACCGAACGAGGCGGGCATCATCATCAACAGCGATATGGCCGAGCGCGGCGGTTATAACGTCGGCGATGTGTTGACACTGCGCGGCGCGACATCCGGCGACTTCACCGTGACGGGCATCTTCGAGCTGCCACCGCAATTCACCGCGGGGCTTGAAGACGCCGACATCGATGTGCCGCCCGACTTCGCCGCGATGTTCCTGCCGGAGCTGCTCGCTGTCGAAGGAGTCTCGCCGGGCGGCGAACCGTTGCCACAAGGTCTCTTCGTCATCACGACGCTCGACGACCCGTCGATTGAAGACATCGACAATGTGATCGACGACATCAACGAACGCATGATTAGCAATGGCATCACCGCTTTCAACTTCAACTTCCCTGAATTTCAGGAGCAAATCAGCCAAGCATTCTTCACCATTCAAGCGGTGCTGCAACTCGTCGCTGGGTTGATTGCGCTCGTCGGCGCGCTCGGGTTGTTGACGACGCTGTCGATGAGCGTCTTCGAGCGCCAGAAAGAAATCGGCGTGATGCGGTCGATTGGCGCCGGCTCGTTGACGGTGGCGACGCAATTCTTGACCGAGGGCTTGCTCGTCGGCGTCATCGCGTGGCTCGTCGGCTTGCCGCTCGGCTTCGCGATTCAAACGCTGCTGTTGAGCGTGACCGGCTTCGATGAAGTCTTCGAGGGATCATTCCCGCTCGTCGGCGCGATCATCGGTCTCATCGGGCTGCTCGTCATCACATTCATCGCCAGTCTATGGCCGTCGCTGGCTGCGGCTCGCAAAACCGTCGCCGACATTCTGCGCTATCAGTGAGCGGGGCAGCATGTCAGCTATTTAGCTCATCAGCTTCTCAGCATGTCAGCTAATCGGATGTTGAGAAGCTGGCCGCCTGCGTGCTGAAGCGCTTTGTTGCGGCAGTTGCAGCAGTTGCGGCAGTGGCACAAGGCCGCTTTCACTGCAACAACCACGCATCATGTATCACTTTCAACGCATCGCACAACGACTCAGTCCTCAGTCCTTGCGCACTCAGTCCTGAAAACAGCCTACCACAAAACCCGCGCCTTGTGTTTGCAAAAAGGTAAACTTTTTCGCAGCATTTTTTAGACGCGCCCAAATTTTGCATTCGCTTGGTGGTCTTTGTCGGGCATTGCGTGCAATGCCCCAACATGAGGTTTTTCGTCGGGTACGACGCAGAGCGCTTTTCTCAATATCTTTGCGCTCTTAGGGTCTTTGCGGTTCAATCGTTTTTATTTTTTGCTTTCAATGTGCCACACGCTGAATGACATCTGTTATCCAAAACCGGCATTTTGTATGCTGAGCAGGTACAATAATATCATGATTTGCGTGTGTGACTGCAATCATCATGGACGCAATACTACAGATTCTCATGACAATGTAGGGGCAGCATACATGCTGTCCGCCGTTCATGTCACGCATGGGTGAATAGATACGTCATCAAGAATCGTCATCCGCCACCCACGCGACGGAGAGAAATCGATTGCCCGCCCGCAGTTGCGTCAGGTCGCTGCCGTCGGCGTGCATCGCGAACAGGCCGTTGATCGTCGCGAAGTAGAGTACATCGCCTGCGTCATCGAAGTCGCCGAAGACAATCGCCCCCATCGCGTCGCCTGTGGTCAGCGCTTCGGCCTCGCCGCCGTCGATGGGCACACGCCACCAATTCGACGCCACGATATGACCGGGATGGGCACGCGCCGTCTGCACACCGAGTAAATGTGCCGCCAATCCCGTCCCCGATGCTTGCGCATCATCGCGGGCGAGGCTGAAATACACCCACGCGCCATCCGGCGAGAAGAGCGGCAGGTCGATGTCCGTCACGAGATCAGCCGTGAACAAAATGCGTTCGTCATCGCCGGTTATGTCACGAACGGTAAGTTCTTGCTCAAAAGTATCGTCATTTTGCCGGATGAAGGTCACGCTGCTGCCATCGGGCGCGAGTCGCGGCGACGAGAGGTCAGAGAAGATGACCGCATTCGCATCGTCGGCGAAATCATAGCGCAGCAAGTCGGCGACCAACTCGGCATTTTCATCGACGCCGAAGCGCACATAATACAGCGCGTCATCCGGCGACCACAACGGGTCGAGCAAGAAGACGCCGGTTTCGTCCGTCGTCACGACAGGTACGGCATCATCCGGCGCGTCAAGCGGCAGGCGATAGAGACCGCTCAGCGTAAATGGCGGCTGACGCTCCCGACCGGCAACACCTATCGCAATCACGATCTCGCTGCCGTCCGGCGACAGCGCGAAGTCGATGATGCGCGTGTTCATCGGCGCGGTGAAGACTGTCGTCTCGCTGTTGGTCGTGAAATCAATCCGCGTGATTTTGTTGTCCGGGAAAGCGCCGTCTTCGAGCGCAAGCAGCGTGCCGGTCGGCGTCAGCGCATCAGCCGCTTGACGCGTCGCCGGTGGACTCGTCGCCGTTTCGTCGTCATCGGAGAGCACGACAAATTGCAACAACGCCGCAATCGCGAGACCGACTGCGAGACTGAGCGCGGCAAGCATCCGGTGTGAAAGTCGCATCATTTCCCCCTGAAAATAGTAGGACTTACGCAATTGAGTATCTTGCACCATGCCGCCAGATGTTCAAACATCCGGCTACCGAAATACCAAACCCACTAAAGGGGTTATTGGGGCGTAT
>RFIA01000085.1 GCA_003695675.1 Chloroflexota bacterium | reverse complement strand
TTCAGCTTCGTCGGCGTCGAAGACTTTGTGCAAAATCACGAATTTGCGGATACGAGATTGCTCCGGCAAAGTCTCGTTGACACGCTCAATATCTTGTGTGATGAGATCGTAAATTTCTGGCTTTTGCGACAGGTCAACAAATGTCGTGAAGCTGACGGCGTTCTTCTCCGCCCAGCGCGAGACATTCTCGAAGTCGATAATCACAATCGCGGACACAAAATCGACATCGGTGTTGCCGAGCGCCATCACATCTTGAATATACGGGCTGAATTTGAGCCGCCCTTCGATATATTGCGGGCTAAAGCGTTCGCCATTTGCGAGTTCGATCATATCCTTCAAGCGGTCGAGATAAATCAGATGACCGTGTGCATCGATATAACCGGCATCACCGGTATGAAACCAGCCCTCACTGTCGAGTGCTTCGGCAGTTTTGTCCGGTTTTTTGTAATAGCCTTGAAACACCGACCGACTGCGAATATAAATCTCGCCCGTCTCGACGATTTTAAGCTCGACGCCGGGCGGCGGTGTTCCGACGGATTCAAGTCGGATGTCGCCTTCGCTGTGCAATGTGTGTGTTTGACATTCGGTTGAGCCGTATAGATTCTTTAACAAGATGCCAATCGCCCGCAAAAAACGCAGTTGATCGGGGCTAAGCACTGCCCCTGATGATAACGCATTGCGCATATTCGTCATGCCGAGTTTGTCGCGCAGAGGATGAAACACCAGCACATCGCCGAGTTTACGCGCCATCTTCAAATGCAAAGGAATAGACTTGCCTGCATCTTCAAGATCAATTAAGTGATAGGCGAGCGGCAAAAACAAATGAAATAATTTTCGATTGATCCAAAAACTGTCGTTGATGCGCACTTGCACCGTACTGACGACACTCTCCCACAAGCGGCTCGGCAGCAGCACATGATTCGGGGCGATTTCGCGCAAATCGTGGAGCACGGTCTCCGGCCCTTCAGGGAAATTGACCGTGAATCCAACGCGCAGGTATCCGGTCATGCCGAGACTTTGTTCGGTAATCCACGCCAATGGGCTGAACGAGAGATATTCGTCGGTTGGATAACTCGGCGCAATCTCGGACGCATGAAGATTGCCAAATATCAAATTGCGATGGCTAATCATCGCGCCTTTCGGCAAACTCGTCGTGCCGGATGTATAACTCAGGATAGCGGTTTCTTCACCATTGCCCGCCATGACGAGTTCTTTGTAACGACCGGGATGTTGTGCTTCATACTCGCGACCGAGCGCCTCAATATCGCTGAAGCTCATCAACCAATCGTCATCGTAATTCCACAAACCGCGATCATCCCAGTAAATCACTTTGCGGATGTTCGGCAATTTGTCCCGCAAATCGAGCGCTTTATCGCATTGTTCTTGGTCATGCGCCAACAGAAAAACTGCATCGGAGTCCGTAATGAGATATTCGAGTTCACGCAGATTAGCATCGGTGAAGATACAAACCGTCTTGGCACCGGCGCTGTGGGCGGCCATCTCGCCCCAAAATGATTCGAGATCGTTCTCGCCGATAATCGCGACGGTTTCCCCACGTTTAAGCCCTAAGCTGACGAGACCGAGACAGAAGTTTTGCACATGTTGCAAACACTCGCGCCATGTATATTCTTGCCAAATACCATAAACTTTTTTGCGCATCGCTACCCGGTCACCAAATTCGGCGACACGCAATAACAATTGCTTCGGCAGGGTATCTGCATTCGGCGGGAGTTCGGTATATGGCAACGACAGTGGCGAGGTCACGATGCGTTCGCCATTTTGATAATCGTCATTTTTTGTATCAACACGCGGTTGGTCGATTGTCACCATGTTTACGCTTCCTGTCCTAAATACGCCTGAATCACATCGGGATTATTTTTGATTTCGTCGGGTTGGCCTTCAGCAATTTTGCGACCGAAGTCGAGCACGACAATCCGGTCGGAGATGTCCATCACTAAGCCCATATCGTGTTCAATGAGCATAATTGTCATATTCTGCCGCTCATGAATATCGAGGATGAAACGCGCCATATCTTCTTTTTCTTCGACATTCATGCCCGCCATCGGTTCATCAAGTAGCAGCAAGGTTGGCTCAAGGGCGAGGGCGCGGCCAAGTTCGACACGCTTGCGCAAACCGTAACTCAGATTGCCGACGATGGTTTTGCGGATGTCCGCCATTTCGAGAAAGTCAATAATTTCTTCGACGATGCGCCGGTGTTCAATCTCTTCGCGTTTGGCTTGGCCGAGAAATATCGCGCCGGTGAGCATATTCGATTTCATGTGGATGTGACGCGCCGCCATCAAGTTGTCGAGCGAAGTCATGTTGGTGTAGAGCGCGATGTTCTGGAAGGTGCGCGAGATGCCGAGTTGGGCGCGTTTGTAGGGCGGCAGATCGATGATATTCCGACCTTCAAACAGAATCTCACCCTCTTGCGGTTGATAGAAGCCGTTGATGCTGTTGATGAGGCTCGTTTTGCCTGCGCCATTCGGCCCAATGACGGCGAAAATCTCCCCCGTGTTGACGCTGAAGTTGATGTCTTGCAATGCATTGATGCCGCCAAAACGCAGCGACAAGTCTTTGATTTGCAATTTCGGCGTTTCTGCCATTGAGCGTAATCCCGAAAAAACAAAGAATTTTCATTATCATCTTTATTGTACAACCCAAACGGATTGTAACGAAATTGATGTTTGCTCGCAAGCAGCGCAGGCCGACATATACCACACAATTTGAGCGCGAAGACCCCCAATCTTCGGGGGAATCGTGATGCCAAAGCCTGATATAGTATCATGCAAACAACGTTTGTTAATTGAGCATTACAAATCGCTAACCACATCGAACTCATTTATGACAGTTTTTAGACACGTATTTTATTATTATTGACAGTCTGAAAACAAACCTATCGAAAGATTCTGGCAAATTGCAGAATTTTACCATCTGCCCACGATACCATTTCATAATCACTATAGAATAGGAAGGTAGCTGCTGTAATGTTTTCTCCCCTCTCTCAAGTGCATTATCGTCAACTATTCGCTCCATTGGTTGTCATCTTGGTGTTGCTCACAATTGCGCCGATGACATTGGCTCAGCAAGACGCCTCTGTTGAGAATTTACGTCTCTTCGTCGAAGAAAACAGCCTAACGTTATATGTCTCTGCTGAAGAAGAAGTCTCGCTTGAAGGATTTCAATTCAGCGTCTTCCG
>RFIA01000084.1 GCA_003695675.1 Chloroflexota bacterium | reverse complement strand
CCCATCGCAAAACTACTCGGATGAAAACACGGCGGGCCAACCAGATAAGCGCCATCACGACAATTGCTAACAGAATGCGGGCAATCGTCTCGCGTGTTTTGAGTGGGATTTGCTCAATAAAGTCCATACATTTTCTCCCGGCGATATGTCCGTATTCGAGTTCTTCTCGATTGTAACAAGATAAGCAGCGAGTCTCAAATTTCAGACTGCGAATCGGTTGCTCGGTTATTGCGAGGCAACACAAAGCGCGTTAGAATGCAGCAGGCAGTTGTGCCTAAATTTCTAATTAATTGTATTGAGGAGATTTTTTTCGATGAAAAAAGTATTTCGTATTGTAGTTGCCCTACTCATCATTGCGTCAATGATTCCGGCGACCCTCGTTGTGGCGCAGGATGAACGACCGCCGCTCGGCTTCTGGGAAGAATGCGCCACCCCCGACGCCTTGCCCGAAACCGTGGATGTCGGTGCTATCTTCACGTTGACCGGCGCGATTGCGACCATTGGTCTTTCGCAGCAACAAGGTCTTGAATTGGCTGCACAGCACATCAACGAATCCGGTTATCTCGGTGAAGGCGTCACGCTGAATCTGATTATCGAAGATTCCGGCGACGATGCTGAGGGCGCGATTAGTGCGATGACGAAACTCGTCGAAGATGATGAGGTAGTCGCCGTGATTGGCCCGACACGCTCACCGCAAGCCTTCGCCGCCGATCCCATCGCTGCCGAAGCCGGTATCCCCGTGATGGGCGTCAGCAACACGGCCAACGGCATCACGACGATGAATGACGATCCTGAACTCGATCAATTCATTTTCCGCGACAGTTTGCCAGAAGCGGCAGTCATCCCCGGTGCGATTCGTCAGGCTGTCGAGATTCTGGGTATCGAAGACGCGGTCATTATTTTCGCCAATGATGATGAATTTGCTGCGAGCGGCGCTGAGATTTTCGAGCAATCGCTTATTGACAATGGTGTCGAGGTGCTCGATGTCGAAACCTACACCACCGGCGATGTTGATTTCAATGCGCAGATTACCAATCTGCTGGCTGGTGACCCGGACTTGTTTGTCGTCTCCGGCCTACCATCAGAAGGCGGCTTGATTATCAATCAGGCGCGTCAGCAGGGTTATGAAGGCCCGTTCCATGGCGGCAACGGTTTCAATACCCCGCAAATCATTGAGCAAGGTGGTGAAGCTGCTGAAGGTGCATTGGTCGGCGCCGCGTGGCATATCAGCAACGAGTCGGAAATCAATAATTTCTTCATCGACTCCTACACGGAAGCATTCGAGATTTCGCCCGACCAATTCTCAGCACAGGCCTACACCGGCGGTTGGTTGATGGCGACGGCGATTCGTTGCGCCAACTCGACCGATGGGCAAGCCATCCGCGATGCCCTCGCCGCCATCGAAAACTTCGATAGCCCACTCGGTTTGTTCAGCTTCGACGAAGACCGCAACCCAGTGCATGACCCGGTTGTGCAGGTCATCCGCGATGGAACGTTCCAAGTGTTGAGTGGCGAATAATTGCCACGCTAATGATTATTCGTTGGGGCACAGCGTGCTGCGCCCCAACGAAATTCCAAATTCGACAGGGCGGTTCGCGTGACCGCCCTTGTGTTATCTACAAAGCAATGAAAATATTGAGGATATGTCAAGCCATCCCCCAATAGTGGATGTTTCCGTATCTGTGTGTTGAATCTTTTCCCTTTTCTTTACGATCTTTGTGTCTTTGCGGTTTAATTGTTTTGTTATGTTCAAGGAATACATTTCATGTACAACGTCTGGTTTGAGCGCCCGATGCCCGCACAATTCACCGCCCGGCTCGACGGCTTGGCAAGCATCATCGAACCGGTTACCAACGACCCCTATCATTCGATTGAGACGGCACATGCTGCCGTGGCGTCGGTATTGCCGTATACGGCTGCGGTGATGGACAGAGCGCCGGAATTGCTCGTCATCTCGCGTACAGGCATCGGTTATGATGCCGTCGATGTCGCTGCGGCGACGGCACGCGGTATCGCCGTCTGTAACGCGCCAGACGGCCCGACGATCTCGACGGCAGAGCACGCCATTACACTGATGATGGCGGTGGCGCGTCAACTGAAAAAATCTGAGTACGAAATTCGGTACGACCGCAAAGAAGATTTTTACGACGCTTATGTTGGTATTGAATTGTATGGCAAACGACTCGGTCTCGTTGGCATCGGGCGGATTGGGTCGCACGTCGCGAAAGTGGCGAATGCGCTCGGCATGACAGTCATCGCTTATGACCCGTATGTCTCTGCACAGCACGCGGCGGACATCCATGTCGAATTGATGCCGTCATTGGAAGCGCTTCTGCGCAGTGCGGATATTGTCTCATTGCACGCGCCGCTCACCGATGAAACGCGCCATCTCATCAACCGGACGACACTCGCGCAGATGAAAGCCGGTGCAATTTTGGTCAACACCTCACGCGGCGGAGTCGTGGACGAGGCGGCCTTAATTGACGCACTTGAGAGCGGGCATTTGTTCGGCGCAGGCCTCGATGTGACAGAAGTCGAGCCCCCGGCGGCAGACCATCCGCTACTCGGCTTTCACAATGTCATCTTGACTCCACATATCGCGTCGGGTACAGAAGATGGCAAAGCACGAATTCGTGAGGCCGCTGTGCTGAATGTCGTGCAACTGCTGCGCGGCGAACAGCCGCCAAATCTCATCAACAAAGCTGTGTGGCCGCAGGTCGCAGCGCGGTTAAAGCGCTAATCATTTCCCCTATGTTCACGTTAAAGAAATTTGCCCTAACGGAGCATATTTCATGCGAAAATTGACAGTTCATCAATGGATACAAATTGCAACTTTGGTCGTGCTACTCGCTTTTATCGCGATCACATTCATCAATCGACAAATGCGGTACCCGGCTGAAATCACCGAACTTGAAGCTCACTACAGCGCGATGAAATCACGGATACCGGCTGGTCAGACCATGATTGGTTTTGATACAGATCGTACAGGCTTGGAAAAAGATACCAATCGTCACGTTGCTCGTTACGCGCTTGTGCCATTTGTCGTACACCCATGGCAACCGTCATGCTGTGAGTATGTTGTCGGTCGCTTCAATCAAGCTAATTTGCCAGCAAAGTACACTGTCGTTGAATACTTTGGAGCAGATTTCTACTTGCTACGACAGGAAAGAACATCATGAAATGGCATAACGGACGGCATATCATCGCTTTCATCGTTCTGATCGCAGGAATCGTCATTTTCGTCGATGAAGTGCGTCAATTCCCTTTCGGCGACTTTGATGCGTGGGCTATCTGGAATTTGCGAGCACGTGCGTTATTTCGTGGGGCTTTTGTTGACGCCTTTCCACGCGCTGCTTCTCATGCAGATTATCCTTTTTTGCTGCCCCTATTAGTTTCATCCGGATGGCGTTTTGTCGGTCATGAAACCCAAACCGTACCAATTATCATTGCGGGTTTCTTCACATTTGGCACGGGGGTCGTATTATATGCCACATTGACTTTGTTGCGGATTTGGCAAGCACATCTGATGCTTATTTTGTTGCTTGGAACACCGGCTTTCATTCATATCGGGGCAAAGCAACTAGCAGATGTGCCTCTTGGGTTCTTCAATTTGCTTGCGGTGGCTGCACTTGTTATATATTTGCGCCACAAAAAAGAAATGTGGCTTGTTGGCGCGGGTGTTGCGACGGGCTTCGCCTTATGGATGAAGAATGAAGGCGCATTATTTGCCATCGCTGTGGCGTTGGCTTTCTTACCCGTGCTGCGTCATCCGCGTCGAATACGCTTGTTTTTGAGTGGGGCACTCCCTTTTGTGATCGCCTTACTCATCTTCAAGCTGACTCTCGCACCACCCAATGACCTAGTTGCCGGTCAGGGCGCGGCAACGATAGACCGCATCACAGACTTGCCACGTTATGCAACCATCATTCGTGCTTTTTTCCGTGACCTGCGTTGGTATCTTGCGGCGACAATCTTGACGATGTTATTCATTCATGTTCGGCAGCCGCTTCGGTTGTGGGGCTGGCACCGTCCTGTCATGATGACCACATTGTTGATACTGGCGGGTTATTTTGTCGTTTTCGTCACCACGCCGCAACCACTACAATGGCATTTAGATACGGCGTTCAATCGTTTGATTATGCACTTTTGGCCATTGACCGTATTCTGGCTCGGTTTGATGTTGTGCCCTGACGAACTAAACCTTAAATACGATCATCCGTCCCGCAGTGAGGCGTTGACCAACAACGGAAACCATCCGTAACGGTCGAAGGTGAGATTCTCGATGGTACGGTCAGCGCCATTGATGTTGACGTGTTCGCGTATCGGCAGCATCAGGGCTTCGTCCATAATCATCTGCTGAATTTGTGCATAGAGTCGGGCGCGTTCGGCATCGTCGGTCGCTTGCTGCGCCGCGTCGAGCAAGGCGTCGAGTTCGGCGTCGTCAACATTCATCCAATTGTTGGTCGCGTCACTGCGATAAAATTGGCTGAGGAATTGCGGATCGACACCGAAGGCATTGAACGCGACGAGATTGTATTCACCTTTATCGACTTCGCCCAACAACAAGCCGAAACTTGGCGTCAACACGAGATCAACTTGAATGCCGAGTGGTTCCCAATTGTTGCGCAATATTTGGGCGACCTCTGGCAGCAAACCCCACGGCGGTACGATGACATTGACAGCAAGCCGACGCCCGTCGCGTTCGCGGACGCCATCGTCGTCTGTGTCGATATATCCCGCATCATCGAGCAATGTTGCTGCTGCCTCCGGGTTGAATGTATAGCGTCCTTGCATCGACTCGTCATAAAATTGCGTGTTTGACGAGATTGGCCCCCACGCAATCGGCGAAAAATCTTGAAAGACTACACCGGTAATCAACCCGCGATTCGCGCTGAGGATAAGCGCTTGCCGCACGGCGAGGTCGTCGGTTGGGAAGCGTTCGACATTCATCATGAACTGGGTCGGTTGGCCGGGGACACGCGCTTGCAAAATATCGAACTCGTCAACGAGAAAACTGGCATCAAGCGGCGGCAATTCACCCATGACTGTCGCCTCGCCCGCCTCAAGCGCGAGTGTGCGATTGGCTTCGTCCGTGAAGAAACGGAAGACAATCTCATCGATTGGATCCTCCGGTGGTTGATAAAATGTCGGCCCCCATGCGTAATCGTCATAGCGTTCAATCACGATACGTTCACCCAGCCGATATTCGACAAAGCGATACGGCCCGCTGCCAACTTGTGCGAACTGATATTCCGCGCCGGGATGCGCTTGTATCGCCGCCGGACTCGCCATGCCGAGATAGACTTGGCTGAGCGAATCGAGCAGGGGGCTGAAGGGTTCGCTGAGTATCAATTGAATCGTGAAGTCGTCGATGATGGCGTATTCGCTGAACGGGCCGAGCAAAAATCGCGCCAGTTGAGAGCCGGTTTCCTCAGCCGTGATGCGGTCAAGATTGGCAGCGACAGCCTGTGCGTTGAAGGGCACGCCGTCGTGAAAGGTGACATCTTGCCGCAGTGTGAAGGTGTACACCCGGCCATCGTCCGAAATCTGCCACGATGACGCGAGACCGGGCACGAATTCGCCCGTCTCCGGATGACGATAAACGAGCGTATCGTACACCATCCGCAAGGGAATGCCGAGTTCGGACGAACGATTGATGTGCGGGTCGATACCGCTTGGCTCTAGCGTGAGGCCATAGACAATCGAGTCGAAGTCATCCTGCGCTTGTGTGGGGGCTATGATTGTCATTATGATAAAAGAAAATACGAGTAGCGACACGATATGTTGTGCCCCTACAGCATGATAATGATTCACTATGACGGCGAGACACGCCCCACCGCTACGGACAAATGATCGCCAAAACGCCTGCATCATTAACATCAAACGCATTCTATAATTTCTCATCAATCTTACGCCCCATTCAACAACCTGCGCATTTCCTCATGCACATGATTGTTGCTTGCAAGCACTTGCTCGCCTGTGTAAGCATGTGTTGTCGTGCCAGAAAAATCGCTGACATGACCGCCGGCTTCTTCAACACACAAGATGCCCGCAAGACAATCCCACGGATTTAAATAACGTTCCCAATAAGCTTCGAGGCGGCCATTGGCTACCCAACAAAGTTCCAACGCCGCCGAACCAAAACGCCGCATCCCGCGCACACCATAGGTGAGGAAAGTGTCCCACTCGTTCATGTTCTCCGTCAACTTCTCCGAGTGACTATGTGGGAAGCCGGTCGCGATGATGGACTGGCTCAACGATTCTTTTGATGAAACGTGTATCGGCGCATCGTTGAGCGTCGCGCCATGCCCGCGTATCGCAGCGTACAATTCGTCTCGCGCTGGATTGAAGACGATGCCAACCAAAGGCATATTGTCGCGGTTGGTGACGGCGATGCTGATAGCAAAATGCGGAATGCCATTGGCATAATTACTCGTGCCATCGATGGGATCGATATACCAAAAATACTCAGCTTCATCAGCCAATGCGTCATAACCGCCCCCTTCTTCGCCGACGATGTGATGGTCGGGATACATATTTTGTAACGCTTCGACGATGATCTTCTCCGACGCTTTATCGCCTGCGGTGGCGATGTCGAAGATATTCGCTTTGGTGGTTTCTTCATGTGGCTGGTTGAAGTAATCCATCACCACCACGCCCGCCTGCCGCGCAATCTCATGCAAATGGGCGTGTGTCTCGTGTAAATCTAATTCGCTCATACTGGATTCGCTACTCTATGTGAATATGCCTCCATTAACAAACAGCTCAGCCTGCCAGAACGGAGTTGATTGGAAGCCGAACATGCACATATCTTAAGCGACAATATTGCAGGTTTCAATTGCCATAACAACACTCGAGGCTAAATGTTCATTTTTGCATAAGGTCATGAACATATTGGTTGGCAGTAACTACTCAGCATACAGGCATGAATCGAGCAAGACGAAAAGATATTGAACGGCTAAGAACGCCAAGATTTTCTGATAAAATTCTTTGCGGTCTTTGTTTTGCACCTTTGCGTTGAATCTTCTTTCTTTCCGGCCTGCAAACATGCCACCATGAGGGTTACTCCGGCAATCAAAATAGGCGTTTTTAATGCCGCACAGCGCGGCGCATTATGCTCATTATTATGAGACAAATTGCCTGCAACAGGTTCAAACACTTCCAAAATTTTGTGCAAAATATATGAGCTGTACATTGTGCAAAGGTGTGAAATCTGTTAAATTAAGCATCGATTTGGAGTAAAAACTCGTGTGCGAAATCGTCGAACAAGAACATTGCCGCACACAAATTAAAGATTATTCTTTAAATATCTACTTTCTACGCATAGGGCATGTCGTGTTGTACCGGGTAGCCGGCGCACGACTGACACAGCTATTTTTTGGAGTATCGATGAGCGAGTCCGGGCTTACTGACGCGGAGTTAATTTGCAGCTTGCGCAACAACGATTTAGAAGCACTTGGTACATTATTTGATCGCTATTATGTGAAAATATATCGAACAGCGATGGCAATCACGCACGATAGCCATGTCGCCGAAGACATCACACAAGATTGTTTTTTGAAATTACATCATTACGCCGACCGAATTGATACGACTTTACCCTTGTCACCATGGTTGTATCGTGTGACAATTAATCTCAGTTATACGTGGGTATCGCGACAAAAGAAGCGGCGTGCTTCGTTAGAAGCGGTTGTTGACCGGTTGATGAGTCCCTTGTGGCATACACCCGACCGCATGGCAGAGCATCAAGAAGTGCAACATCAAGTGCGTCAGGCGATTCGTGAATTGAATTTCCAACAACGAGTCGTCGTGGTGTTGCATTATTTGAATAATCTGAGCCTTGATGATATTGCCGAGATATTAGATTGCCCTGTTGGTACGGTGAAAAGCCGCTTGTATTATGCCCGCGAGAATTTGCGCCGCAAATTGGGGCCAACATTTGCAGAGCAAACAGCAGAGTTAGGGCGACCGTATGCCGGGTTCGAATTTACCGGATCACAAACTTGACAGGTTAATTGAAAATGCTGTTAAGTATGATACGTTTGTCACCCCGCAACAAAAAAAGCGTGCGCGGTCTCGTCTTATTCATCAAGCTCAAATGATTGAACCCCTACGCCGTCATTCTGTACCGGCTCATGTCCCTCCGCAACATCAGTGGATGTTTACCCATGTCATCTTCTTCGGGCAATTTTTGTTGCGTATCTTCTCGTTTTTGATTGTTGATGAGGCCATCTATCAACGTGCCCATCAACAACGGCTGGCAATGGATTATCATACCCACATGTTTAACAGGTTTGGTCAAACTGGCCCCAATTGGCAGTGGCATTAGCACAATCTTACTTTTTGACACATCAAGTTTTTCTTAATGCAAATAAGCCATTTTGGGCGCGATTTTGCGTTATAATGACGAAGACTCGTTTGATTTTTGTTAATCGTCAAATTCAATAGTTGTGGGAAATTTGTGTATGGCAACCTCGCGTATCATCACTGTGGATCCTTCTGGTGCGATTGGGCGCATTGTGGGCGCCACGGTGGAATTAACAAACCGTAACGACGTCAGACACATTCATGTCCCTGGCGGGCAAGACGCACTCGAAGAATTAAGTCGGGGTGGGTGTCAACTTTTGGTCACAGCCATTTCGCTCAGCGATCATATCAAAGGGTTTGAACTCGCAATTCGCATCCGCCAAGAATCGCCGGACACGCAAGTCATCATTTTGGCCGATGTCGACGATCCTGAAATGCAGGACGAAGACATGCTGGCAAATTCCCCATTTGTTTACATGCACCGCCCGATTGACCCGCAGCAGTTCATCCGGGTTGTGACTGCCGGTCTTGATGGGCAAGATATCCGTGAGGCGTTGGCGAGTGTCTCTATTGGGAATGGTGGCGGTGGCAACGGGGCGGACTTCGCGCCGATTCCAGAGATAGACCCAGCAGCCGCGACGCCCCTCATCGACCAATTGTTGACCGATGTCGCCGCACAAGCGATTATTCTCGCCAACCGCGCTGGCGAAGTTTTGCTAGAACGCGGAGCGAGTGGCCTCAATCGTGAAGAAGTCTCGTCGGCGTTGATGCCGGTCGCCAAAACGACGATTGATATGCGCTCGCTTGTTGGTGGCGACACCTCAACCGTGCAATTTTATGATGGCGACGAATTCGATGTGTATGTACTCTCTATCGGCCTGCATCATTTTCTGTGTTTGATCTTTGATGGGCAGTCTGGCGCTCGGCAATTCGGCGTCGTCAACAGCTTTGGCCGCCGTACCGCGCAAGATTTGATCGCTCTGTTGGGGGCTTCGGCTTTCATTCTCCAACAGCCGATACGCATCCCAGAAGAGATTGAGCAAACGGCCACTTATTCCGACTCAGAGGAACCCGACTCGCTTGAACCAGTTATCAAACGTGAGCGTGCCTCGCGTCCTGTTGAGGAAGAGGCGCTCAAACTTGATCCCATCTCTGAGGAAGATTTTGATCCCAATTTATTTGATGATATAGCGGATGTTGCACTGGACGAAGCTGACGCGCTTTTTGATCTCGACGCGCTTTCTGAATTCGCACAAGATACGCCCAGTAAGCAAGGGGCGTTGTCGTTGGAAGATGCCCGGCGGCTTGGCATTATTGATGATTAGCTGGACTTGTCGAATAGCGTAAATCTTAGATTGATCGTTCAGGGGACAACCGTCGCTCTTTGTAGGCAGGATTGGATTCATCGTGGCGGATAAAAAACAAGGGGGAGGCTCAAACCCACCGAGAGACCGGCTCATTGGTCAACAACTTGGTGATTATAAACTCATCGGTGTGCTAGCAACCGGTGGGATGGCGCGTGTCTATGAAGGGGTTGACGTCAAGCTCGAACGACACGCCGCCGTTAAAGTGCTTGAACACGACTCGATTGCCGAGGACCAGACACTCACCCAGCGTTTTCAACGCGAAGCGCGTGCGATTGCTGCCCTTGAACACGACAACATCATCACGATTTATCAATTCGGCGAAGTTGAAGCCGAAGGCGTCTACTTTTTGGCGATGAAGCTGATTAAGGGCAATACTCTCGCCAACGAAATCGCCGACTTGCGCCTCAAAAACGAAAAGATGGATGTTGAGCGTGCCCTGCATATTCTAAGTCAGGTTGCATCGGCGCTTGATTTTGCACACGAAGCTGGGATTATTCACCGCGATGTCAAACCCTCGAATGTCTTGTTAGATCAGGGCGACAAAGCAATTCTGACGGATTTCGGCCTCATCTTACAACTTGAAGGGGTGGATAAGACGCTTGGCACCGCATTCGGCACACCGAGATACATTGCGCCGGAGCAAGCGCTGGCGTCGGAAGATGCTGTTCCACAAAGTGACTTATATTCACTTGGCATCATTGCTTATGAATTGTTGACTGGCGAGGTGCCGTTTAAGGGCGAGTCGCCGATGGAAATCGCGCTCAGCCATATTAGTGACCCGCCGCCCCCGTTGCGCTCACTCAATCCAGATATTCCGGAAGAAGCCGAACACGAAATCCTCAAAGCGCTTAACAAAGAACCCGAAGCTCGGCATCAAACAGCACAAGAATTCATTGATGCGCTCAAAAAAGCCTACAAACTAATCGACGCGGCGGCCTCTGCAACGCCGAACAATGCCGTTGCTTCTGCCATACCGAATATCCCCATTCCCTCGACCAGCGTATCTGCCGGAGACAAGGCTTCACAACCGCAACCGCCCGTCGCCCGTAAACGACGTTCGTTGGCGCCCGTTTTCATGATTGCAATGATTCTTGTTGCTGTGATTGTCGGCGTGTTTATGGTTGCCAATTCCAACAATGGTGATGCCGCCTCAAACGATAATCCGGTCGTTGTCGTATCGACCGAAACCTCTGCTGACGTGTCATCTGTGGAAGACACCGTAACAAACGAACCGACGAACGAACCAATTGAACCCACAACCGAGCCGGCAGATGAACCAGTTGAACCGACTGCCGAACCTACCGAGAACATCGCCGCCACCGAACAAGCGGCGCAACAAGCTACGACAAATGCTGAAGATGCAACCCTCAATGCGGCGGCGGCGGCAACCGTCGAAACAAGCAACATGACCGAAACACAAACCTCCGAAATTGAACTCGCGACACAAAATGCTGAAGATGCCATTGCGACTGAAAATGGATTGAGCACGATTCAAGCGCGTGTGACTGCGACGGTTGAAGCTGCCGAAGCCACTGCCAACGCAGTCGCTACGATTGAAGCGGAGAATGCTGCACCGACTGCGAATAGCCTGTCTGTTGTGGAAGGCGATGGCGCACCGGTCACGCTCCTTTACAGCGAAAATGATTTTTCCATCATCAATGGCGGCGACTACACACTGAATGTAGAAACACTCGAATTCATTCGAGGCGATGTGGGAGGCGGTGACGACTTCTCCGGCGACCGCATCCCCAGCAGTGAACTTCCTCCCGGTCGTTGTTATCGTATTGTGCGTCAGGGGCATTCCGTCAGAACCAACGAAGATTGCCGACCGCTTGATGCTGGGGGCGTACTGGCCTTACAAGATGTGCGGAATTTCTTCTGGCGTACAGAACCTGATGACTATGAACATTTTGAGGTGCGCTTTGAAGGGATTACAATTGCAACTTGTAACACCGTCGCCCGCACTGAGTCCGACCAGTGCCATTTCCAATGGCCGGTCGGCCCACCGAGTTAACCTGCAACCCCAAAACAACGCCTAGTTAAACCACCAAGGCGCCAAAATCGCAAAGAACAATCAAAAATTCAATGCAGAGAAAATCCGTTGGGGCATTGCACGCAATGCCCATTTCCCTTGAAAATAGAACGGATTCAACCGCCAAGATTCAACGCAGATTGTCGGGGCGACGCATCTAGTCGCCTCTATTGTCATAAATCTGACAGACAATTGTGTCTGATGCCGATATAATTTTGTCATATCGTGAGGAACTCGGATGATACGATTGACCGAACACACACTGCACAATTTGGATTTGTTCGCTGGATTGGGGCGTGACGAAATCACTGCTGTACTCGACATCGTGAATGTGCGAGCCTTCCGCGCCGGTCAAATTATCTTCCGTCCTGGCGACGCGAGTGACCGTCTGATGTTGCTCCATCATGGCACGGTCAAGACATACATTCATGTTGGCGGGCAGGAACGCATCATGCACGTTTTTCAACCGGGCGATGCGTTTTGCGGTCTTTTATTTGGGACACGACACGGCGATTTGCCGTGGGCCGAAGCAATGACTGATGCGGTCGTCTGCATCATGGATGAAGCGGCATTCATGCGTTTCATGGTCAACTTTCCACGTTTGTGTCTCAATTTATTTCGCTACATGGCCGACCACCACGCGGCAGACATGCGTCGTATCGAAGGCTTACTACAAGCAAACGCCACTCACCGTTTGATTCATGTACTGCTCGAAATCGGCCATCGGCTCGGTTATGACCATGCTGATGTGTTCGCACTTGACCCGACATTCACGCAAGAAGATCTCGCCAGCATGATAGGCGTCGCCCGCCCGACCGTTTCAACGATGATAAATGATTTGCGCCGGCTCGGGGTGCTCAGTGGGAGCGGACGCAATCTCATTGTGCATCGACAAGCCGCGTTACAATTTTTGAATGACGATAATTTTTAGCGAGAATCTATGTTGTTATAGCTGCTTGGAGTTTGAAATGAAATCTGTCAAATTATTCGTTTGCTCAGGATGTTCGGAGTGTGAGGCAGCCATCACATTCATGGAGATGTGGCAGCAAACCCACCCAAATTGTGATACACAAATCGTATCGATTTTTGATGACCCGCGTGAAGTAGTCATTTTGGGTATTAAAAGCACGCCCGCCCTTGTGATCGATGACGAACTCATCGGGCAGGAATTATCGGTGGAAGCGCTTGACCGCCATCTGAAGCAGGTGTTCGACATAGCCACTTGATACAGACTGCCGTTCAGCACATGACTTTTGCGACGAATATGAGATGTCACTTACCGTGATGAAAGGAATAGTGTGATGATTACCAAAGAATATGCCAAAGATGGAAAATCCTGCAAGGTCACATTTGAGTTGCCGGGCGATGTTGACGCTAAGAATGTTCACATTGTCGGCGAATTCAACGATTGGGATGAAGACGCCAACCCGATGACGCGGCAGGATGATGGCAGCTTCACGATTTCGCTGGAACTCGAAACCGGGCGGCAATATCGCTTCCGTTACTTGTTGGACGCTGTGCGTTGGGAAAATGATTGGCATGCAGACAGTTACATCCCCAATCCATTCAGTAGCGATGATTCAATCGTTGACCTCTCGATGCCCGACTAATCGATAGCAGGAGATACATTGTGAAAACAAATCGCAAGTGGGTTGATGACCTCATCGGGCCACCGCATATTCAAGAACTCGCGATTGAAGATTTGCGACACATCTTACGGCGTGGCATTTTTCATTATTTGTATTACGACCGCAGCGATTTGCAACACTACACCCTGCGCGATTTGGAACTCATGGCGGATGATATGGTGCAGGAGGCTGTGTTGCGTGTGTTGGACAAGATGGACACGTTTCGTGGCGAAAGTCGTTTTACAACATGGGCGATGCGAGTTGCGATTAACATTGCGATAGGCGAGCTGCGCCGCGCCCGTTATCAAGATTGCAGCCTCGACGCCTTGAGTGCTGACGACGAGTTGTTACCGCTCCCTCAATACAACGCCAAGCGCGAACAACACGCTAACCCCGAACGCTCGGTCGAATGTTCAGACACGTTGCTATGGCTCACCGACGCGATGAAAACAACATTGACCGCTCGGCAGTATCAGGCGCTGACGTCGGTTATGATTCATAATGTTCCTACCGACATCGCCGCGCTTCAGATGAATACAACGCGCAACGCCGTTCACAAATTGATTTACGACGCCCGGCTCAAGCTGCGTCGCTATGTTGAGCTGCACGGGTTGTCCCCCGACTATTTATGCGATTAGGTTTGCAAATGTGACAGATGCAGCATGTGGACATTTTTCTTTCACCGAGTTGATGTTAATCTTGATGGCAATGCGATAGCCCTGCACAACATCACCTTCATTAGAGGAGAAAATGTCCGAGAGAGAGACCGATTATGGTCGTGAGATTATCGAGCTGCACGAATTTTTTGGCAGATGGTTTCGCGGCGAACTTGAGAATACCGACGCAGTTTTCGCTCGTTTCGCCGATGTGATTGGCGACGATTTTCACATCATTGCGCCGGACGGCACCATCACCCGACGCGCCGACTTGATGACCGGGTTGCGGGCCGGGTATCAACGCCAACATGACGCGAAGGTGTGGATTGAAAATATTCATCTGCGGCAGCGGGTTGGCACGATACGTATCGTGACGTATGAAGAATGGATTGAGCGTGATGGCCAGCCAAAAGGTCGTGTGAGTACGGTCGTGTTCCAAGAAAATAATGCGATGCCGAACGGTCTACAATGGCTGCATGTTCACGAGACATGGCTGCCTGAAGCATAGACGAATAGCGTGAGAATTAGAGCCACTAGTCGGGATGCACGGCTGGACAGCCGGTGGACTTTCCGCCTTTGCCAGTCAATCGCTTTCATTATGTCCCATTTTGTAATTTGAGCCATTACCTCGTTAGCGCGGCGAACGTGCGGGTTAGTATCGCCCATTCTTCAAGACTGAGTGTTTCGGCACGCCGACGCGGGTCGATTTCGGCTTCGGCCATCAACATCTTGACGGTTTCGTTGTCCAAATGCAAGCCATTGCCGAGCGAATTCTTAAGCTGCTTGCGCTTTTGCCCAAAACCGGCTCGGACGACGTGGAAGAAAGTATCGGCATCCGGTACATCGACAGGGGGATTATCGTATGTGTCGATGCGCACGACAGCGCTCGTCACATCTGGGCGCGGCCAAAATGCCGCTGGTTTGAGACGCGAGACGATTTTCGGTTGGCCATAAAATTGCACGCTCGCCGAGAGCACACTCATATTACCTGGTTGCGCGATGATGCGTTCGGCGACTTCAAGTTGCACGGTGAGGACAAGCCGCATCGGGCGATGGTCGTGTTCGAGCAGTTGTCGCAGAATCGCACTGGTGATGTAATAAGGTAAATTCGCCACGACAATATAATCGTCTGGCCACAACAACGATGCGGCGTCGAGTTCAAGAATATCCTGATAAATAACCCAAACATTTGGATAGTCGGCCAATTGCTCGTCCAAAATTGGTTTGAGGCGCTCGTCAACTTCGACACTGATGACACGTCGCGCTGCCTGAGCCAAATATTGGGTCAATGTCCCTGTACCTGCTCCAACTTCCAACACAATGTCGGATGGCATGATCTCGGCAGTGGTCACAATCTTTTCGAGCGCGTTCGGGTCGTGCAGAAAATTTTGCCCCAAACTTTTCTTTGGGGCAATCTCATAATCATCCAACAATGTTTTTGGATTCATAAGGTAACTCCTTCGGCAAATGCAAGCATCTCTGGATGTCATCTGGAGATACAACGACAATCTATTTTACCCGACAACACCACCCGATTCCTCACTCAAAATAAAATGATCCGCTAAGAAGGTGCGAGATGTCGCAATAACTTCCCCCTAAACCGGTTATACTTGACTGTGCGTGATGTCGGATGCTTCTGTGGTGTTTTGATAGAATGTCTGATTCAGATGATCGGGTTCATATATATAT
>RFIA01000083.1 GCA_003695675.1 Chloroflexota bacterium | reverse complement strand
GCGCGATAAATCGGCCCGACAGCATGGATGACATATCGCGCCTTGAGATTGTAACCTTTCGAGATTTTGGCGTCTCCCGTTTCGCAACCGCCAAGTGTGCGTGTCTCGGCGAGCAGTTGCGGGCCGGCGGCACGATGAATAGCACCGTCTACCCCGCCGCCACCGAGCAAGCTGTTGTTGGCGGTGTTGACAATCGCATCGGTATCTTGCTGCGTGATGTCGCCTTGTAGCAATTCAATCGTTGTCTGATTGACGCGAACACGCATCGGTAATTCATTCTCGTGCATTGCATCATCCTCAGGAAAACTCATGCAGCCTTTAACCCCGTCGGATGTTCAGGCCGCGCTTGACGACTTCGGTCTCGGCATTCAGTTGCAATTTTATGATACCTCAACGGCTACGTCTCAACTAGCGGCAGAGAATATCGGTTGTGCGTTAGGGCAAATTGTTAAGAGCCTCGCTTTCATCATCGACAGCCAACCGGTACTCGTGCTGACAAGTGGTGACCAACGAATCGACGACCGCAAACTCGCGGCAATGTTTGGCGTTGGGCGCAAAAAAGTCAAGATGGCGTCGGCAGCACAATGCCTCGAAATTTTTGGCTACGCGCCGGGCGGCGTGCCTCCTATCGCGCATCGCACACCGAATCTGCCGATTTACATCGACGAGTCGTTGCAGCGCTACGAATACGTCTACCCGGCAGGCGGAGCGAGCAACAGCATTTTTGAGTTGCGGTTGGAGCAGCTTGTTGAAATCACCGGCGGCGAGTTCGCTTCGGTGGTGCAGCAAGAATAGTTTGCAACATCAAAGCGTTTCTTCAGTTTGCACCCCTTGCGCCAATATTCGCAGCACGTCGAGTAAGCGTAGTTGCCAAGTGTCGTCCTCAACCGGCAACATGACCGCCGTGCGGCTGACGCGAATGTCGCCACCGAGATACGCCTGTAAAGCCTCGCGATTGACTTCTGCAAGATACGGCAGCTTGATATGGATTACATTGCTGAGGTCAATGACCGCCGTCGCGTTGATTTCTCGCGCCAATAACTTGACATCGATTTGATACAACAAGCCATCAACCGCAATCGGCAATTGCCCGAAGCGGTCGCGCAATTCTTCGCGAATCGCATCAACATCTTCCATCGTCGCTAGGTTGCCGATACGCCGGTAAATTTGCAGACGCAATTCCATTTCGGGAATCCAATCGGTCGGGATGTAGGCGGGCAATGGCAAATCAATCGTGATATTGCTCATCGCGACCGGCAGCGGTGTTGTGTCGGTCTCGGCTTTAAGCTCGTTGACGGCTTGTGTCACCATTTGTGTATAGAGATGCAGCCCGACCGCCGCGACATGACCGGTTTGCCGTGTACTGAGGATGTCGCCCGCGCCGCGCAATTCAAGATCGCGCATCGCGATTTGAAATCCCGCGCCGAGATCGCCATATTCGGCCAATGTTTCGAGACGTTCACGTGCCTCCAATGTGAGACCCCCTGCACCATGATGGAAGAAATAGGCATACGCCTGTTGTGCGCTGCGCCCGACCCGCCCGCGCAATTGATACAACTGCGCCATGCCGAACCAATCGGCACGGTCGATGATGAGCGTGTTCGCTGTCGGAATATCGATGCCGTTTTCGATGAGCGAAGTCGCCACAAGCACATCATACTCACCGTGCCCGAATTGTGACATCACGGCTTCGAGTTGGCGTTCGTTCATCTGCCCATGCGCGACAACGATACGCGCTTCGGGGACGATGCGCTCCAAACGTTCGCGGGCGACTTCGATTGTGCGCACACGGTTATGCACGAAGAACACTTGTCCCCCGCGTTCGAGTTCGCGCAGCACAGCCTGCCGCACAAGACGCTCATCGTATGCCCCCACATGCGTGATAACCGGCAAGCGCTCTTCCGGCGGTGTTTGTATCATGCTGATGTCGCGCAAATTTGTCAGGCTCATGTACAAAGTGCGCGGTATTGGCGTCGCCGTCATCGTGAGCACATCGACTTGTGTGCGCATCTTTTTGAAGTGTTCTTTGTGCGTCACGCCGAAGCGTTGTTCTTCATCGATAATCAACAGGCCGAGTTCTTTGAAGCGTACATCGTCGGAGAGCAAGCGATGTGTGCCAATGACAATATCGATTTCGCCGGAGGCGATACGCGGCAAGGCGCGGCGCTGTTCTTCTTTCGTGCGGAAGCGCGACATCATCTCGACATTGACCGGGAAGGCCGCGAGACGCTGTGAAAAGGTGTCGAAATGTTGCTGCGCGAGAACGGTCGTCGGTACCAACAAGGCGACCTGCTTGCCGTCCATCACCGCTTTGAAGGCCGCCCGCAACGCGACCTCCGTCTTGCCATAGCCGACATCACCACAAATCAAACGATCCATCGGGTACGGTTTTTCCATATCGGCTTTGACTTCGCGCACTGCACGCAATTGGTCTTCCGTTTCGACATACGGGAACGAGGCTTCGAGTTCGTGCTGCCACGGCACATCCGGCAAAAAAGCGTGACCGGACGTGTTCAACCGCCGAGCATAAAGTTGCAACAGCTCACGCGCTTCCTCTTCGACCGCTTTTTTAATTTTCGACTTGACCTGTTGCCAATCGGTTTTGCCGAGCTTGTTGAGTTGTGGCGGTTTATCGCCCGCACCGACATAGCGCGTCAAGCGGTCGGCCTGATGAATCGGCACAAACAACACATCCGTCCCGGCATATTCGACGAGCAAGTATTCGCGTTGATTGCCTTCGATGGTACGGCGGCGCATTCCAGCAAAACGCCCGATCCCATAATCGACATGCACCACGTAGTCGCCTTCGTTGAGGTCAGTATAGGCAAAGTCGGGGATACGTGGCGGTTGTGGCGCAGCCGTTGTGCGCCGACGCGGTTCGGGCCGCCGCCACCCGAAAATTTCCGCATCCGTCAGCAAATGCAATTCCCCGTCACCGAGATTGAGCCGCCATCCTTCACCGAGCACACCATCGACAAATTGCAGCGAGGCTTGCGGCGGTGTCTCGATGATGTCGTCTATCTTCGGGATGAACGGTTCTTGTTCGCACCACAATTCGGTCAAGCGACTCGCCTGTTGTGTGACAACGACGATGCGTTCGCCCTGCTTGCGCAATGCTCGCAGATGATTCAACATCGGGCGGACTTGCCCGCCAAAACGTTGACCCGGCACGAACAAATCGCCATCCGGTCGCCCATCATCTTCATCGAAGCGATTCGTCAATTGCACCGTAACCCGCTCCATCAGACTATCAAGCAACACATCGCGCGTGAGATAAGGCAACGGATAATCGGATGGCAATTGATTCGTCGCGAGACGTTCTTCGCGGCTCTGAACCGCTTGACGTTCAACATCATCAATGATCTCGTGGAATTCAGCCATATCATCGATGATAATCAAAGCATCGCCCGGCGCATAATCCAACAAACTCACGGGATTGGCATATAGATACGGCAGATAATGCTCGATATAAGGAAATGAAACGCCGTTGCTGAGGGGTTCAAGATCGGCCATCGGCGACATGGCATCATCTTCAGTTGGGGGCAATGTGGCAAACCATGCCTCAAGATGTGTCGCCAATGATTGTGTTCGCTCCGGCAGCGCTTCACGCGCCGGGGTAATCGGGCAATACTCAACTTGAGCCGCCGACCGTTGTGATGCCGGGTCGAAGACACGCAAACTGTCGATCTCATCATCAAAAAATTCGATACGATACGGACGGTCTGCCGCAACCGGGAAAATATCAATCACACCACCACGCCGACTAAATGAGCCGGGTTCGACGACAATCGACGCCGGTGTATACCCCAATTGCAACCATTGTGTCAGCAATTTATCGATGACATGACGCTGCCCGACACGCAATACCATCGACCCTTTGCGAAAGTGATTGACCGGCAGACTACGCTGCATCAACGCCCGCGCCGATGTGACGATAATCGGCGGCGGCAATGGATCGTAATCGTCGGGCGGCAATAATGCTGCAAGCGCCGCAATCCGGTTGCGGATGACAGTTTCGCCCCACGGTGCGCGATCATAAAACATCGGTGTCGGCTCAGCAAAACGCAGAACACGACGTTCACCAACCCATACCGGCAATTGCTCAGCGACATTGTAGGCGCGGTCAACACGTCCGGTGATATAAATAATCGGAGCCGGCCAATCGTAAGCGAGCGCCCCCGCGACGAATGGCCGCGCCGCACGAATGACGTTGAGCATGTTGTGATCTATGGTGCCGTTTTGTAAACGCGACAATAGCGCACGATACGCAGGCGTGTCGCGCAGAAGATCGGGCAATCCGGTTAATTGCATAACAAAATGTGCTCTTTAACTCATCAGGCAAGAATTAATAATCATAGCAGATTGGTCGGCTTGAATACAGATAGGACTTGATGAGCGAGACGATCAATTCAAAGCTCAATTGCACAGATGAGAACACACGATGAGGATGCGAAAATTCGGCCACGGGCGGTTTGCGCAAACCGCCCTACGATTTACGTTGTGTGAAGCATTTAGGCTTGCACGATAATCTCGTGTTCGTCGCGGGGTTGGCCGAGAAATGCTCGTTCGCGTTCGACAATCTCGGGGTCAAGTTTGACGAACAACGGCGATGGTTGTCGCAACACTTGTCCCGGTTGTAGCGTGCTCTTCTCCCATTTGCCGATGGCTTGGCTGCCATCATAGAACAACACGAGATGACTGCGTGTCTCTTCGTCAATATTCTCGATAGTCAACTCGCCGAAGAGCTGCCCGTCGTAGCCGAGATACTCGTGCAATTGTTGTGAGCTGAACGGCACAAATGGCGCCAGCAAAATCTTGAGATTGTCGATAACGCGCAAAATCGTGTAGACCGTCCGCGCGGCATCCGCCAGGTCTTCTTTGATTGTTTTCCACGGCGCACGGCTGTCGAGATAAGCATTCGCGTCGCGTGCTAGTTCCATCGCTTTGCTGAGCGCATCGCGCAATTTGACAGCCGCAATCAACGCGCCAATCTCATCGAAACCGGCTTCGACCTTTGCGAGGATCGCTTCGTCTTCGGGCGTCAGCGAGTCGTATTCTGGCACTTTGCCATCGAAACGCTTGTAAGCGAAACCGAGCATCCGGTTAGCGAGATTGCCCCACGCCGCCAACAATTCATTGTTGACACGTTGCAAGAAGCCGTCCCACGAAAAATCGGAGTCATGGGTTTCCGGCGCGGTCGCCGCGACGTAATACCGAATCGCATCGGCTTGATAACGTTCGAGAATATCCGGCAGCCAAATCGCCCAATTGCGGCTCTTCGAAAATTGCTTGCCTTCGATGTTCATGAATTCATTGGCCGGGACATCGTAAGGCAGTTGCAACGGCGTGTCATCACCATCGTTATAAATGCCATTGATACCGAACAACTCCGCCTGCCAGATGATCGTATGAAACGGAATATTGTCTTTGCCGATGAAGTTATAGATTTTGGCGTCCGGGTTGTACCACCACTTTTTCCATTCGTCCGGCTTGCCGATGATTTTCGCCCATTCGATGCTCGCGGTGAAGTATCCCATCACGGCTTCAAACCAGACATACAGATGCTTGTCTTCCCAACCTTCAAGCGGCACGGGCACGCCCCAATCAATGTCGCGGGTAATCGGGCGCCCACGCAGACCATCTTTGACGAAATTTTGACTGAATGTGATTACATTCGGACGCCAATGACTTTTGTGTGCCTCAAGATACGGCAGCAATTGATCGGTAAAATGAGCGAGATCGAGAAAATAATGCTCAGTCTCGCGCACGATCAATTTATCGTCCGGGTTATTTTTGCTGCGCGGATTGATGAGCTTTGTTGCTTCAAGCAGATTGCCACAATTGTCGCATTGGTCACCGCGTGCCTGTTCATAATGGCAGATGTAGCACTCGCCTTCGACATAACGGTCGGGCAAGAAGCGATTTTCCAATTCGCTGTAGAGCAATTCCTGCCGTTCTTTATATAGATGACCCCGTTCGAGCAACAGCAGAAAAATGTCTTGCGCGATTCTGTGATGATTTTCGGTATCGGTATGTGTGAACAAATCGTAGCTAATACCGGCTTTTTGTTGGGTCTGTAAAAAACGCTCGTGATAACGCTCAAAGACTTCACGCGCGGTCACGCCACGCTTGTCGGCCTCAACCGAAATCGGCGTGCCATGACTGTCCGAACCCGACACCATCAGCACATGATTCCCCTTGAGGCGATGGTAACGGGCAAAAATGTCTGCAGGCAGATAAACCCCCGCGAGATGTCCCACATGTAAGTCGCCGTTGGCATACGGCCACGCGACAGAAACATGAATATATTCGGGCATGTTGTTGTTTCCTTGTGTGAATACTACTCGTCATTTCTCGACGAAAATTTGAACTTGAGAATCGCATCGACCGTTTTGTCAACCACTTCAAGATGTTCCGGTCGAATGATGGCTTTCAACACTTTACTCGTCTCGACATATAATCCGAGCGCAGCAAGGCCACGCATCTGCGCAAGACCGCCGTCTGTGCCGCCGGGCGCGTGTTGCAAACCAGAGGCAATCCGTAGATAAAATGACCACGCCGAGTATTCGCCGAGTTCATGCTGCATCTGCCGCAAGAAGGTATTCTCCGACTGAATCAACACACCGCGCTGCACGGCAATCGCTCGCGGCAAGCCCATCATCAAGCTGACAGAACCGTATAGAATGGCCGATTCGTCATCGCGTATCAAACCGTTCATGACCTTATGCGCTTCTTCCGCGAGACCGAGCAAATCATGACTCGCGTATTCGTCGGCCATATCCTGAATTTGCGACCAATCGAATTCGGCAGCCACCTGTTGCAACTCGGCGAGCATATCATCCGTGTCGGCCAGAATCATCATTTGCATCAAACCGGGAATCACCCAAATGGCTTTTTGCGGATGTCGCAGTTCGTCGTATTTGGCGTCAAATGTCGTCGTCGTGATGCTGACGAGATAGCCGTCGATATAACGCAACGTGTAGTGCCCGAATGGCGATTGGGGCGGCTTTTCGGTGAAGACATACACATCAACATCGCTATATTGCGAAGCATCGCCGCGTGCATAACTGCCATTATATCCAATCGACTGCACACCGGGTTTGTCGAACGCAGTCACGAGTTGTTGTAAAAATGTGTCTGATAGCGTCATGATGACTTTTCTTACGCATTGTTATCGCCAACAAAAAACCGCCTGTCGAAGACAGACGGCCTAAAGTATAACACGAGAACGCAATATTATGCAGGTAAACGAAAACTGCCGCCGTCTGTCATGATGATTAGACGTGGCATTCGCATGATGTCGGCCGAGGCGATGCGTAATCTTCCCATGTGTGCAGTATAGTGGAAATTGTCTGTACGAGTCAAGAATGGCATCACGGTTCACGCCGCAGGTCACTGCCGCGTTTGATGGTGCCGTCGCCGAAGCGGTCGCGCAGGTCGTCGAGTGTGTCTTGCAAACGTTGATCCTCTTCGATAGTGCGCACGTCGTCCCACAAACCGAGTTGACGCTGCCCCTCATCAAAGCCGCTGATGCCGACCCCGATGAGGCGCACCGGCTTACCCGGCGGCCAATTTTGCATGAAGAGTCGCTCTGCCGCGTGATAGATTTCGTTGTCGCTGTCGGTCGGGTGGTCGAGTGTGATTTGCCGCGTCAACGTCGTGAAGTCTTGCCAACGCAATTTGATGCTAACCGTGCGCCCCTTCAACTTTGATTTGCGCACCTGCCGACCGACACCATCTGACAATCGGCGCAGCACCCGGCGCATCTCAACGCCGTCGGTGCGGTCGGTGTCGAAGGTGATTTCTTTGCTGATGGATTTCGTCTCACGTTCAGTGTTGACCGGGCGCTCGTCGATGCCGCGTGCATGACGGTACAGGTCACGGCCATGTTTGCCGAATTGTTGGTCGAGCACGGCTTCCGGCCATCGCGTGATGTCGCCGATAGTTTTCACACCGAGCGCGGCGAGTTTCTCGGCGGTCTTCGGGCCGACGCCCCACAACTCGCGAATCGGCAGCGGCGCGAGAAAGGCGGCTTCTTCACCCGGCGGCACGACCTCAATCCAATTCGGTGGCTCGCCTGTCCCGGCCTTGGCCTTGCCGATATTGTTCGCGATTTTGGCGACGAGTTTGTTCGTCGCGACACCGAGCGAACACGGCAATTTGAATGTGTCGTTGATGCGCTTTTGCAATCGCGCCGCAATTGCCGCGCCATCGTCGGGCAGCAGCGTCACATCGAGGAAGGCTTCGTCAATCGAAATCTTCTCGACGTAGGGCGTCAAGTCGTGCAGCACGCGCATCACCTCGCGGGACTTCTCGCTGTAGCGACCATCGCTGCGCCCGACAATCACGAGGTCGGGGTACAAACGCAGCGCCGTGGACATCGGCATGGCCGAACGAATACCGTACTCCCGCGCCCGATAACTCGCCGACGCGACGACTCCCCGTGCGCCTGCGCCGCCGACGACGAAGACCGCATCGGTCAGCGACTCGTCGTACAGCATTTCAACTGCGCAGTAAAACGCATCCAAATCAAGATGAAGAATTTTGCGCACCATACGCCTATTGTACACCTGTGCTGTGATGCGTGTCGGTTTGAATTACGTCAGTTT
>RFIA01000082.1 GCA_003695675.1 Chloroflexota bacterium | reverse complement strand
TTGATGTACAGTGCGCATCAAAATATCTGTTATATTTGTTCTTGTTATTCTCGGCATTTAACGAGAGAATAACACGTCAGTTCAATTTAGAGATTTTAGAAATTATCAGAGTGCTTGAAGGAGGTGACGACAGAAATAACTTGCAAATTCATCTACTTAGAAAACGCACCACACTTAACACATAACTAACTATTTGAGGAGACAAATCAATCATGAAACGTGCTCTTGTTCTTGCTTTTTTACTCTCACTCGCACTGCTTGCATTCGGTGGCACAATTCATGCGCAAGAATGCGATGACGCCATCGGCTGCGTCGAAATCGGCCCAGACGACCCCATCACGATTGCGTCTATGCTGACCACCTCAGGGGCGACGGCCTTCCTCGGTGAAGACTCGCTCGGTGGCATCGAAATCGCCATTGAGCAGCGTGGTGGCGAGTTGCTCGGCCATGAAATTGAATTAGTCAATGAAGATTCGCTGTGCAACGCTGAAGGTGGTCAAACGGCAGCGCAACGTGTCGCATCAGATGAGACTATTCTCGGTGTAATCGGTACGAATTGCTCCAGCGCTGCTGTCGCCGCACTGCCGACAATCAGCGAAGCCGGTCTGGTCATGATTTCGCCGTCGAACACCGCGCCAAGCCTGACGAACGACAATCCCGATGAAGGCGGTGTGTGGCAACCCGGTTACTTCCGCACGGCACACAACGACCTGTTCCAAGGCGCAGTCGCTGCGGACTTCGCATTCAACGAACTCGGCGCCCGCACGCTGGCAACCATCCACGATGGCAGCCCGTATGCAGACGGCCTGCAAGATGTGATGGCGAATACGTTTAGGGAACTCGGTGGCGAGGTTACATTCCAAGGCGCCATCAATGTTGGCGACACCGACATGAGCGCCATCTTGACCGAAATTGCAACTAATCCGCCGGATGTACTCTACTTCCCGATTTTCGAGCCAGAAGGCAACTTCATCGCTGCGCAGTCGGTCGACATCCCTGGTCTTGAAGACACAACCTTGATGGGTGCTGACGGCCTTCTCGTCGAGAGCTTCCCCGAAAACACAGGCGACGCCGCTATTGGCATGTTCCTCTCCGGCCCGCTTGTGACCGGCGATGCTTACCAAGAATTTCTCGAGACGTGGGACGAAGTGATTGGTGGCGTCCCGCCGAGTGGTTTCCATGCACACGCTTTCGACGCAACCAACATTTTGCTGGATGCAATTGAAGCGGTCGCCGTTGAAACCGACGATGGTGGCTTGCTCATTGGCCGTCAGGCATTGCGCGATGCAGTTGGCGCGACTGAAGAATTTGATGGGCTAACCGGCGTTTTGACCTGTGGCCCAACAGGTGACTGCGCCACTGGTGAAGCGTTGGCCATCTTCGAAATTACCGAAGCCGAAGTTTTTGACGACGCTTGGCCGCCACAACCGGTCTTCGTGCCCGGCGGCGAGTAATCCTCGTGCGTTGGTCTTGTAAACAAATGAAGTGAATATTGTGGAGTGAGTCAGGTACTCTGGCTCACTCCCTTGTGTAAGTAGACTTTGGAGTTTTCAAGTGAATCTATCGACGGCAGCCCGTGTCCCACAGGGACTTTCTTTACAAGACATTGTTAGTATCTTTCTTCGTACTGCAATTATTTTTATCATCGTCAACCGCGCCCTGACACTGCTTAATTTAGATAATTTCTTCGGCATCAGCACGCTTATCATCGAACTCGTTGTTTACGCCGTCGTCATTGGTCTGAGTGTGCCGACCATCATGGATGTCGAAAATTTCAACGTCGTTGATTTCAGCATCACGCTGCTGCGCATCATCATCATCCTGCTGGTCGTGATTGGCGCGACGAACACCCTCAACGTCGGCAATACCACGACAGCGCAATGGATCAATCTCACGATTGCGGGCCTAGCACAAGGCAGTATTTACGCCCTCATTGCGCTGGGGTATACATTGGTATACGGCATTTTGTTGATGATTAACTTCGCGCATGGCGAAGTCTTCATGTCCGGCGCGTTCACAACAGTCTTCCTTGCCCAATGGTTCAACCGTACCGGCTTTTTGAACAGTGCGCCATTTCTGGCGATCCCCATCATGATGATCTTCGCTGCGCTCGTGTCGATGAGTGTCGCCATTTTGCTAGAGCGCATCGCATATCGTCCGCTGCGCGGTTCGCCGCGTCTTGTGCCATTGATTACGGCCATCGGTGCCTCGTTCTTCCTACAATACACTTTTCGCGGATTGTATGGGTCGGGCTTTAGGGCTTATCCACCTGTTGAAATCCTCAGAGGGGGACTGCCCGTCAGCAGCATCACCATCCCTTATACACAAATCGTCGTCATTACTTCCGCGATTTTTTTGATGTCGGGTTTATATCTACTTGTCGAACGTACTAAAATGGGTAAAGCCATGCGTGCTGTTTCCGAAGACAAAGAAGTCGCCGCCTTGATGGGCATCGACATCGATAGGGTCATCGTCTTCACATTTGCGATTGGCGGCGCATTAGCGGGCGCTGCCGGTGTCATCAACGGGCTGCATCGCCCGCAAGGGGTCAATTTCTTTATGGGGTTCTTCCCCGGCATCAAAGCATTCACAGCAGCCGTACTCGGCGGTATCGGCAATGTGCCGGGTGCGATGCTCGGCGGGTTGTTTCTCGGCGTCATCGAAGCGATTGGGCCAAATCTTGTTCTCGCTGGGCTAGGCATTCCCGGCGCGAATCAACTTAAAGATGTGATTGCCTTTACGATGCTCGTGTTGATTTTGATTCTGCGCCCACAGGGTATTCTCGGCGAACGTCTGGCTGAAAAGAAGGCGTAACCATGAACACGACACAACACACAATCAATTGGAAAGCATTTCTCAAGTACGGGCTGCTGGCCGGTCTTGTCATCGTATATGTGTCCGCAGTTGGGATGCTCGAAGCCTTCAATGAACGCGAAGTCATTCGAGATGTCGTTACATTGGGCCAACTTCTGATCGTTGGGGCGCCATTTTTCATCAGCCTCATCATCACACAACACTTAGAGAAGGATGCGGGCAACATACCGCTACCGGCTAGGGGATTGATCATCGGCGCGATTGCAAGCATACCGCCGGTTGTATTGGTCGGCTTGACGCAGGTCATTAACTTTCGGCCAATCCTCGTCAACATCAATCGCGGGATGGTCGAGGTGTTGACATTCGAGAACGAAAGTCTACTGGTCGGCAGTTTGATATTGGCAGCTGTCATGACGGTTGCTGGTTTAGCCGGTTCATCAATCACACTGCTGCCTGCCAAACCACGTCGCGCGTTACTCATCGGGTTGATATGGGTACTCGGCGTTGGTGTGATGAGCGAGTTGGTCACCGGTGTCCTCAGCGAACATTTCAGTCGCGACTTTGAAAGAAGTCTCTTTGAACGGGACACTTTGAAGGCCACAACTGCCGCCGGATTATTCCTCATTACAACACTCATTGCGCTCGGTTGGGGATATAGCAATGATGACATCAAGAAGCAATATCGAGCACTCCCAACAAGCAGCCAGCAAATCGCACGCGGCAGCGGCTTTCTACTGCTAGGTCTCTTCTTGATAGTGCTGCCACAAATCGTCGGGTCGGCTTTGAGCGAAACGCTTTCGATTGTCGGTCTTTTCATGCTGATGGGATTGGGGCTGAATATCGCGATTGGTCTAGCTGGGTTACTCGATCTCGGTTATGTGACGAATTATGCCGTTGGCGCGTATGTCATGGCGGTGATGACATCAACCGGGGCATTGGGACTCGCCGAGAAAACAGGGGTTGATTTTCTCAATTTTTGGATAGTGCTCCCAATTAGTGTGATAGCAGCAATGATAACTGGCTTTATCTTCGCCGTCCCGGTATTACGAATGCGCGGTGATTATCTCGCCATTGCCACGCTTGGCTTCGGCGAAATTATCCGTATTCTCGCCCTCTCGGACTGGCTAGCCCCGATAATCGGCGGCGCACAAGGGGTGTTGTTCATCCCCAATCCAACAATTGACCACATCGTATTATGGCGCGGCGGGCAAATCATCGCCGCGCTACTCATCGGCCATATTTTACGCGCATTCATCAAACCGGACTGGCAACCAAGCGACAACATCTATGTGGCAACGATCACTAAATTCGCCGCTTATAGCGCGATGGGGCTGGTCATTTCTGTCGCCGCGTCCGAAATTGTACGAGCAATCTTCTTCAGCTCACTCGATTTGAGTGGGCAAGCGATTGTGCGTGGCCCGCAACAAATCTATTACGTCATACTCGGCGCAGCGATACTAGCGCTTACTGTCTCGGTACGGCTGAACAATTCCCGCACCGGTCGGCAATGGATGGCTATCCGCGAAGATGAAGATGTGGCCGCTGCGATGGGCATCAGCACAGCCCGTGCCAAATTGCTAGCCTTCACCATCAGCGCGGCAACAGGCGGCTTGGCTGGTGGTATTCTGGCGGTCAAATTGGGCACCGTCTTCCCCACGAGCTTCAATTTACTGGTTTCAATCAACGTGTTGAGCCTGATTATCATCGGCGGTATGGGAAGTATTCCCGGTATCATTCTGGGGGCGCTATTCTTACTCGGCCTACCTGAATTATTGCGAGAATTTGAAGAATTTCGACTGCTGCTTTATGGCGCATTGCTTGTCGCGATGATGCTGCTGCGCCCCGAAGGGTTGTGGCCGTCGGCCGTGCGGCGACGTGAATTGGCGGACGACGACAGCGTATCAACTGCGCCTGCAGTTGGCGATTAGAAGAGGATGTCAAATGACGGACAACACCAACAATAAAGATGCGATGCCTCTGCCGAAGAAGACTGACAACATCCTCGAAGCGCGAGGTGTAACCAAACGATTCGGCGGGTTGGTGGCGGTGGACTCACTTGATGTGGATATTCCTCGCCACGCCATCGCCAGCATTATCGGGCCAAACGGTGCTGGCAAAACAACCTTTTTCAATTGCATCACGGGCTTTTATCAGATTGATGAAGGCGACATGATTTTCGATGGCATCCGGCTGAATGGCAAGTCAACCGACCGCATCGCTCGCATGGGCATCGCCCGCACCTATCAGAATATTCGCTTGTTCAACAACATGACTGTTATGGAAAATCTGATGGTCGGGCAGGAGTCGCATCTCAAATCAACATGGATAGGCGCGATACTCGGCACGCCGGGCACGAAACGCGAAGACAAAGAATCTGAAGAGGAGGCACGGCGTCTGCTGGTATTTGTCGGTCTACAAGGCAAAGGCGACTTGATGGCAAAAAATTTGCCCTATGGTGACCAACGACGCCTTGAAATTGCACGGGCGCTCGCTAGTAAACCGAAACTGCTGCTGCTCGACGAACCGACGGCGGGCATGAATCCACGTGAAACGGCAGAAACGACCGCCTTCATTCGCAAATTGCGCGATGAACTCGGTATCACGATTTTGTTGATTGAGCATGATATGCGCGTTGTGATGGGAATCTCAGAACAAATCACGGTGCTTGACTATGGCAAGAAAATCGCTGAGGGTCTCCCGGCAGAGATTCAAAGTAACCCGCGTGTGATTGAAGCCTATTTGGGGCGCGGCGCCGTCGCCGAAGCATCGCTTGAAAAACTTGATGAGCCGTTGAAGCAGCAAGAAGCATAAAATAAATAGAGAGAAAATCTTGTGGCATTACTTGAACTTAATAACGTCCATGCGTATTACGGCAATATTCACGCCCTCAAGGGTATTTCGCTTCAAGTCGATGAGGGTGAAATTGTAACGCTCATCGGCGGGAATGGCGCGGGCAAAACAACAACATTACGCACTATTTCGGGATTGTTGAAACCACGCGAAGGCAATATTATATTGGCGGGCGAAGATATTATCGCCTACAAACCGAATGAATTGGTGGCGAAAGGTATCGCTATGGTGCCTGAGGGGCGCGGCGTTTTTGCGAAACTTAGCGTAGCAGATAATCTTGAGATGGGCGCTTTCACCCGTAATGATAAAGCCGGTATCTTGCAAGACCTTGAGTATGTTTATAATTTATTTCCGCGATTATATGAGCGCCGCACACAACTCGCGGGGACGATGAGCGGGGGCGAACAACAAATGCTCGCGACTGCCCGTGCATTGATGGCACGCCCCAAAGTGCTGTTGATGGATGAGCCGTCGATGGGGCTTGCACCGGTACTCGTCGATACCATCTTCGACACTATTCAGGAAATCAACAACGAAGGCACGACGATATTGCTCGTCGAGCAAAATGCCCATGTCGCCTTGCAAATTGCTGACCGCGGCTACGTGCTGCAAACGGGTGAAATCGTCCTCAGTGGCGATGCGCAAACATTACAAAAAGATGAAACTGTCCAAAAAGCCTATCTCGGCATGGAGTGAGTTTATCCCCAATTTGTGATAAAATAGACACATCATCAGCTACAATGGTTGCAGTCGGTAGACAACAACTGCCGGCGTGGAGTCAATAACACTCCTCGAAAAGTGCTGCAAGAACCGTCGCAAGTCGTCTCATTTGCAAAGTTCTTGGCAGGAAAAACCTCATGCAACTCTGGGAAAATTATCATACCCCCTCTACAGTCACCGAAGCGCTGGCGTTACTGGCTTCGTACAACGGTGCAGGTCGTGTCATCGCTGGAGGCACCGACTTATTGATTGACTTGCAATTCGCCGCAGAGCATCAACAACCACAACAAGCCCTCATCGACATTACGCATATCCCCGAAATGACGAACATCGTCATAACAGACGGTGTCTGCAATATTGGCGCGGCTGTCACACACACAGCTATCGTTCAATCGGAAGCGATTGAACATGGCGCAACCTGTCTTGTCGAAAGTTGTGGTGTTGTCGGCGGGCCACAAGTGCGCAATGTCGGCACACTCGGCGGGAATGTGGCGCACGCCCTACCCGCCGGTGACGGCACGACTTCACTCGTCGCCCTTGATGCCGAAGCGGAAGTCGCGTGGGCAGATGGCAGCCGCGAATGGCTGCCGATACTTGATTTGTTCAAGGGGCCGGGTGTGTCGGCAATCGATTCGACGAAGGACGTGCTCGTCGGTTTTCGTTTTGCGCTGTGCAAAACACACGAAGGCAGCGCATTCAAACGCATCATGCGACCGCAAGGCGTGGCGCTGCCGATACTCGGTTGTGCGGTATGGGTGCGCTTAGATGAACAACATGCACATTACGACGATGTGCGGATTTGCCTCGCGCCGGTCGCGCCGACACCGGTGCGTGCAACGGAAGTTGAGGCCGTGTTGCGCAGTCAACCATTACATAATGACACGCTAACAAAAGCCGTCACCATCGCACGGGAAACGTTACACCCACGCACGAGCAAATATCGCGCAACGGCGGACTATCGCCTTGAAATGATCGAGACATTATTGCGGCAAGCGATACCCATGGCCGTCGAACGCGCTCGCACCGGCATCGCTGAAGCTGAAGGTGTTGGGTTGGGATAGGAGGATTTTGATGAGTCTGTTAAAAATAACGGTCAATAATGTTGAACATACGCTTGATGTGCCACAATCGCGCACATTGGCCGAAGTGTTGCGCTACGACCTCAGATTGACGGGGACGAAAATCGGATGCAATGAAGCCGAATGCGGCATCTGCACTGTGCATGTCAACGGCGTGCCCGTCGATTCGTGCATTTACCCGGCGTTCAAGGCGCAAGGCGCTCAAGTCAAAACAATCGAAGGTCTCGCACAAATCGATGAACATGGCGAATACTTACATCCGGTACAAGCGGAGTTTATCAATCATTGTGCGGTACAGTGTGGTTTTTGCACACCGGGTTTGATTATGACAGCGGCGGCACTCCTCGACGAAAATGTGTCACCGACCGACAAAGACATTAAGATCGCGCTCAAAGACACGTATTGTCGCTGTACGGGTTACACGAGTGTCATCAATGCCATCAAATCGGCGGGCAAAGTGATGCGCGGTGAGGGCACATTGCCGGTCAACGAGCCACAGGTCGGTGAAGTCATGCACAGCATCAGCCGCAGCGAACCGGTGCCGGATATTGTTGACCGCGTGACCGGGCGTGCCAAATACACTGACGATTATGTCTTCGACGGCATGTTATTTGCACGAACGTTACGCTCGCGTTTTCCTCATGCGCGAGTGCTCAAAATTGATACGAGCAAAGCTGAAGCGCTTGAGGGCGTGCGTGCCGTGCTGACAGCGAAAGACATCCCCGGCGATAATATTCATGGTCTTGTGCATTCAGATTGGCCGGTGCTGTGTGCTGAAGGCGACAAAGTGCGTTACATGGGCGATGCGGTTGCTATCGTCGCGGCGGATACACAAGAAATTGCTGACCAAGCCATCGCGCTCATTGATGTCAAATACGAACCGCTACCAATCGTCACGGATCCAGAATATGCGCATTCGCCGGACGCACCACTTGTCCACGAGGAACGCGAAGATGGCAATTTACTCAAGCACATCAAAGTGCGGCATGGCGACATTGAACGAGGCTTTGCCGAAGCCGATGTCATCATTGAACGCGAGTATCATACGCCGACGACGGAACACGCCTTTCTCGAACCGGAATGTGCCATCGGCATCCCGGCAGGATGGGACAGCGCACATCAAAAGTTGACCGTTTATGTTGGCTCACAAATTCCGTATCAAGACCGCAATCAAATTGCGCGGGCGATGGGTCTCAAGGATGACGAGGTGCGCGTGCGCGGCACACTCATCGGCGGCGGCTTCGGCGGCAAAGAAGACATCGCCGGACAGATTCATGTCGCCATGTTAGCGGCGGCGACGGGGCATCCGGTCAAGATGTTGTACACGCGGCAGGAGTCGCTGTTGTTTCATCCGAAACGACACGCGACCATCATTCGCATCAAGACCGGCGCGACAAAAGATGGTCGCCTGACGGCGGTGCAAGCCGAACTCTATGGCGATGCGGGGGCTTATGCGAGCCTCAGTGACAAAGTGATGACCCGCGCGACAACGCACGCCACCGGGCCGTACAACGTCCCCAACGCGAAAATCGATTGTTATGCGATGTATACCAACAATGTGCCGTCGGGGGCATTTCGCGGTTTTGGCGTCACACAAAGCGCCTTCGCCGTCGAGCAAAATATGGATTTAGTGGCGGAAGCCATCGGCATGGATGCCGTTGAATTTCGTCGTATCAATGCACAAAAAGTTGGCGTGACCACAGCGACCGGGCAATTGTTGCGCGAAAGCGTCGGCTTGCTAGAGACGATTGACCAATGCGACCGCGATATGCGTGCGGGGGCAAACGGCGATTTCAAATGGGGTTGGCGCGAAGGCGACCTCGCCTTCGGTTGGGGGATTGCCTGCGCCTATAAAAACACCGGTCTCGGTGGTGGCGCGCCGGACAAGTCGAATGCCGAAGTCGAAGCCTTCGACGACGGCACAGTAGAAGTCCGGTGTTCTTCCGCAGATATGGGGCAAGGTCTCGTCGCGGTGTTGGCACAATGCGCCGCGGAAGAACTTGGCCTCCCTTATCGCAATGTGCGCGTGCTGCTTTCAGACACCGACTTAACGCCGGATGGCGGCCCGACAACCGCAAGCAGGCAGACGTATATGAGCGGCAATGCGGTGCGTCTCGCGGCGGAAGGGTTGCGACAAGTGCTCACTTCAGTCATCGCCGAAGAACTCGATTACGCGCC
>RFIA01000081.1 GCA_003695675.1 Chloroflexota bacterium | reverse complement strand
TATGAGCACTGTACCCGTAGCAGCGAAGGAATGCTCTATCTCGCTTCTATTCACACCTTGCTCAAACGTCTTGCTGCCTAATTTTCAAATGCGCTCTTAGCGATTCATACCCCCATACCGATTACAAAACATTTGCACAGACAAATGCGCATTCCTCTGATAATATTGAAGATCAACATCGTTTTTAATATTTGAGGAGTATCTTATCGTGCCGAATAAAGAAACATTGCTGGAATGGTATCGTCAGATGACGCTCATCCGGCAATTTGAAGAAAAATGCCATGCGCTCTATTGGGACAAGCGCATCACCGGTGTTTATATGCACCTGTATAGCGGGCATGAAGCGATTGGAGTCGGCGCAGTGGCGGCGCTGCGCGAAGACGACCACGCCATCACCTCGTATCGCGATCATGGCATCGCCTTGGCACGCGGCATCGACCCGAAACCGTTGATGGCGGAGATGATGGGCAAGAAGACCGGCATCAGTGGTGGCAAAGGTGGGTCGATGCACCTTGCGTCTCGCGAACATAATTTTTGGGGTGGCTACGCGATTGTCGCCGGGCATCTGCCACTTGCCGCGGGTATCGCCCTCGAGTCGCGTTATAACGACAAAGACGCGGTTGTGTTGTGTTTACTTGGCGACGGCGCGTCGAACAATGGCTACTTCCATGAAGCCCTCAATATGAGCGCAATATGGGATTTGCCGGTCATTTGGTTGATCGAAAACAACGGCTACGGCATGGGCACCGCGGTGCATCGCGTTAGTGGACAGCCGGAGTTGCACAAAAAAGCCGTCGCGTATGGGATGAAAGACCTCGGCTGTGTCGACGGTCAACAAGTGTTGGAAGTCTACGAAGCGGTGTCCGAAGCGGTAGCGTATGCTCGCGAACGCGGCCCGGTCATGTTGGAAGCCGTCACCTATCGGTATAGCGGGCATGGCGTCTCCGACCGGCAGTACAATACACGGCTTGAGGATGAACTGCGCGACTGGCTCGAAAATAAAGACCCGAACAAACTCTTCTGTCAATACCTGCAGAGCAAATATAAGGGCATTGACGAGCAATTGCATCAACTCGATCTCGCTATGCACGCACTCGTCGAAGAAGCGGTTGAATATGCCGAAAGTCAACCCGCCCCGACTTATGACGACTTGTTCACCAACGTCTACGCATAGTCTACGCATATTAAGGAAGGGATACATGGGACAGAAAAACTTACCGATGCGCGAGGCATTGCGGCGGGCGTTGTTGGAAGAGATGCGCCGCGACGAAAAGATTTTCGTCATGGGGGAAGAAGTCGGTTATTGGCAGGGCACACATCGTGTGACGCGCGGCTTCATCGACGAATTTGGCGAGAAGCGCGTCCGCGATACGCCGATTAGCGAGATGGCGATTGCCGGGGTCGCCGTCGGCGCGGCGATGGCTGGCTTGCGCCCGGTCGCCGAGATGATGACGATCAATTTCGCTTTTCTCGCGTTTGACGCCATCATCAATCATGCGGCCAAAATCCGCTATATGTTTGACGGGCAATTCACCGTGCCGTTGGTAATTCGCGCCGCGAGTGGTTGGGGCGACCAAGCCACGGCGAGTCATTCGCACACGCCGGAGCCGATTTTCGCGCATTTTCCCGGTTTGTATGTCGGTTGCCCCGCGACTCCAGCAGATGCTTATGGTATGCTCAAAGCCTCGATTCGCGACGACAATCCGGTGCTGTTTACCGAGAGCATCGCACTGTATTCACGACCCGGCCCCGTGCCGGACGACGAGGATTATCTCGTGCCGATTGGCAAGAGCGATGTCAAACGTGAAGGGCAGCACGTCACATTGGTGGCGTATGCACGCGGTGTCGATTGGGCATTGCAAGCGGCGAATGATCTGGCCAAAGAAGGCATCGAGTGTGAGGTCGTCGATTTGCGTTGGTTGCGTCCGCTTGACCTCGAGCCGGTCTACGAGAGCTTCAAGAAAACCAATCGCTGCGTCGTCGTCGAAGAGAGTTTGCCGCATTTCAGCTTCGGCAGCGAGATTGCGGCGCAATTGCAAGAAAATGCCTTCGATTATATGGACGCCCCGATTAAACGGGTGACGGCAGCGGATGTGCCGTTGCCATTTGCCAAAGAAATCGAATTGATGGCGCTGCCGAACAAAGATAAAGTCATTCAAGCGGTGCGGGAGGTGTTGTAAGCGTGGCTCACGAAATCAAGCTGACGATGGATGGCATGTTATTGAATTGGCTCAAAGAAGTTGGCGAACAAGTCAGTAACGGTGATGTCATCGCTGAAGTTGAGTCCGACAAGGCGACAGTCGAAATCGAAGCGCCGGCTGATGGTGTGCTGCTGTCGCAAAATGCGGCGGCGGGCGAAGAATTGTCCGAAGGCGCGATCCTCGGTTATATCGGCACGGCGGACGAAGCTGTTCCAGCCGGTGGTGGCGAAGGCCAAGCTGAGGCCGAAGCTGCGCCGGTCGCCGAAACACAGCCCGCATCACAATTACAACCGCCTACGCCGACGAATGGCGCATCCACCAACGGCGCTGCCTTAACAGAAGACGGTCGTTTGAAAGCCTCGCCGATTGCGCGTCGCATCGCCGCGGAACGCGGCATCGATTTGCAACAAGTGACGGGAACGGGGCCGGGCGGTCGCATCGTTAAAAAAGATGTCGAAACCTTCACACCGTCGGCAGCGCCGACACAAGCCACACCCGCCGTCACCGGCATCCCCGCGCAGGCGACGTATGGCGCTGTACCCGAAGGCGCGGATGTCGAAGAGATCGAACTCACGCGCTTGCGCAAACGCATCGCCGAGAACATGGTGCTCAGCAAACAGCAGATACCGCACTTCCTCGTCACAACCGATATGGATGTCGCGGCGCTGCTCGACCTGCGGCAACAACTCAACGCCGACTTGGGCGAAGGTGAAACCAAAATCAGCATCAATGATCTCATCGTCAAAGCGACGGCGTTGGCCTTGACGCAATTCCCGAATTTGAATTCGCATTGGTATGGCGACCGCATCATCCGTCATAAACGCATCAACATTGGCATCGCCGTGGCGCTGCCACAAGGCGGCTTGATGACCGTCGTCGCGCATGACGCCGACCGCACTGCACTTGGCACACTCGCGGCTGAAAATAAAGCCCGTATCGCCCGCGCCCGCGAAGGCAAGGTCAAACCGGAAGACTTTGAAGGCGCGACCTTCACCGTCAGCAATCTTGGCATCTACGATGTCGATCATTTTGTCGCCATCATCAACCCGCCCGAAGCCGGTATTCTGGCGATTGGGTCGGCGAAGCAGGTGCCGATTGTCAACGAAGATGGTACACTTGGAGTCGGCAATCGTATGAAAGTGACGATTAGTGTTGACCATCGCGTGAGTGATGGCGCAGAAGCCGCCGCGTATCTACAATATTTCAAAGGACTGATTGAGAACCCCATACGACTCCTACGATGATTGTGGTCTCGAGTGCCTCGACAAAGTAAGACAACACAGACAGGGACGGTGTGCTAACCGTTCCTGTTTTTGTGTTGATCGACGCATTTTGTTCAAATTTGATTGGGTTTTTGTGGCAATTAACATTATTTTTTGTATTGTATGGGGGGATATTACGGGGGATAATCCCCCAAAATCATTTTTGATGATACAGAGCATTTGCCGATTGTGGGATAATGCAGCATAATTAAACCCTGAAACGATACCGACGGAGAGAAATCATGGCGCAAGACCCGAACAACCAACCCGGTCAGGGGGCAGGACAACAACCACAACAACCGCGTCCACCACAGCAAGGCGGCCAGCAGCCACAGCGACGCGGCACCGGTCAATTGCCGCCACAGCAAGGCGGCCAACAGCCGCAACGACGCGGCACCGGTCAATTGCCGCCACAGCAAGGCGGTCAGCAGCCACAACGACGCGGCACCGGTCAATTGCCACAGCAACCACGTCCGGGCGGCACACGACCACTGCCACAGCAACCACGCCAACCGTCTGCGGAAGATATGATGCCAACGACCGGCGAATTGACCGGTATGCCGAGCCGACAACCCACTCGTCCACAACCGCCGGGGGGTGGCAATATCCTGCCGCCGCTCATCGAAGAAGATGATGATGACCGCACGCCGTATGAGATTTATGTCACTGGATTTTTGCTGGCCGTCGTTGTCATCATCGCTATTTTGTTGGCGCTGGCGCTCATCGACGAGTCGAATGATGCAGATATGGCGCAAAGTGCCTTGACGACATTGCAAGAGGAACATGTCGAGCGTTCGACACAAGTCTTTGAAGAAGGCGTGATGGCGGCCAATCAAGCAGCAACTGAACGCGCTGAGGCCGTCTCGCGGACGCGCAATGATGTCAGTTTCCAACTCGGCGCGTCATTCGCCGCAACTGCGACTCAGCTCGCCAATGAACACGCTGATGCGCTTGCGACTCAGGCCGCCGAAGCCGAAGCCGCACAAAACGAGGCCGTCGCCAATGCGCAGAATGCCGCCGCCACCGCACAAGCCGAAGCGCTCGCAAACGCCGCCGCCGAAGCCGAAGCGACGTTGACCGCTGCCGAAGCCGAAGCCGAAGCTGCGCAGGCCGAACTCGAAGCCGCCGCCGCCGCGTCGGAAGCGAATTTGCAAGCCACACTCGACACCCTGCAAATGCAGAACAATAACGCGAGCGCAACAGTCAAAGCGCAAAGCGACATCATCGCGACACTCGAAGCCGAAATTGATGCTGCCGATGCTGCGGGCGATCAAGGCTAAATTCGTTCGTTAGCAGGCCGTTTGAATTTGCTAAAATTCGCCAGACTTGTGCCGCTAACGGCATTCGTCTGGCGCTTTTTGTGTATAATGATTTCATTATGTCGCTTGAGTGGGCTGCGCTTTTTCTCCCCCTCTCCGCAGGTGGAGAGGGTGCCGGGGGTGAGGTTTTTGTTGAAAACAGCCCCCACGCTATCTTGCGTAGCTACCGGTTGTTCTGGCGCTGCGATTTCCTATATGGTTGGCGATTCGGCAATCAGAGGGTACACTCTACCGACAAATGCACTTTTGCCCCATGCGGACTCATCGCAATAATGGGCAGATACGATACAATACGAGCAACACTTGTGAAGACAACACTCTCTTAAATGGGGGGAATAAATCGTGGCCGAAGATCAAAACGAAAATCCTAGACCACAAGATGATAATCCGCTAGATTGGTTGGATGAGGACACCTCTGATTCGGATGGTGATGCCGATGAGTCGCCGCCAACTTCGCCGGAACCCGAAGCGGAGGTGCCCTCGTGGTTGACTGAGGCTGCTGGGACGGCTTCTGAGGAGGCAGACGACGAGACTTCATCTTCTGACGAGACTGCCGATGAGGAAGCTGCCGAGACACCATCCTCTGACGAGGCTTCTGAAGAGGAAGCTGCCGAGACTTCATCGCAGGCGGATGATCAACTTGATTGGCTGATTGATACCGAGGCGGCAGAGGATAAAGAAGATACGAAGAAAATCGATGCCACAGTTGATGACGATACGGAGAAAATTGAAGCGTTAGTGGCAGATTTCGAGGAGCCGGAGACGCCGAGTGAAGCAGTGCCGCTCCCGGCACAACCTGAGGCCGAAACAACACAAGACGACGAAGCCGAAGCGACCGATTGGTTGTTGGGTGACACATCGTCTGATGAGGAAGCGCCGCAGCCGGGGGCAGAAGAAGAACCCGCGTCGTCATTTTCGCCATGGCACGAAACAGTCCCCGACTCGGAGACGGACATTCCTGCTGTATTTGATTCCGATGCTGAGGCACGTGTGTCGGCGCAAACCGTCGAGGCCTCGACTCCACTTCCGCCAAGTCCGGGTGACAGCAGGGAGATACTGGTCATGACCGACAGTGATGACCGCATCAACCCCACTGCTTTATATATTCTGGGGGTCTTCGCGGCGTTGGTGTCGGTTGTCGCCATTTTGCTGGCAATTGGTTTGACCGATGTGCAGAGCGACCGCGACCGCAGTGAAAACGAACTCATCGCCGCCCGTGAGCAAAATGCGCTCTTGGCGACCGAGAATGTCGAGGGCATTAACCGCGCCTTGAACGACTCGGCCACCGCGCAGGCCATGGCGATAGCCGAAGTCAATGCCGCTGCCGAGACACAACAAGCCGAACTCGCGGCGACATCCGCCGCTCAATTGAATGCCGCAGCTACCGCACAGGCCGAAGCCATTGAAGAACGCGATGCGGCGGCGGCCACGGCCCAAGCCGAAGTCGAAGACGCGGCGATGACCTTGCAAGCCGAAGTGCAGGCGACTGCCGAGGCCGAATTCGACGTGGTGGTCACCGAGCAGTCGCAGCTTGAAGGGACGGCCACCCAACAATTGCGCGATGCAATGACGCAGCAAGCCGCGGCTGTGGCGAGTATTGAAGCCGACAGCGCGACGCAGCAAGCGCAGCTTCGGGCTACGGCCACCCAACAACTGCGCGACTCGCTGACGCAGCAAGCCATTGCCGTGCAAGATATGGAAGACGCGGCGGCGACCGAACAAGCGCGTATCGAGGCGACGGCCGAGGCGGAATTGCACGCCGAGATGACCGAACGCGCAGAAGCTGTGACCGACGTGGCCGAAAGTGCCGCGACACAACAGGCGCGTTTGAATGCTACGGCAGAAGCGATGGAAGTCCGGGCAGACACTGCGCTGACACGCCAAGCAGAGTTGCAGCGAACGGTGACGGCGATAGCCAGACAACAAAATCAAAGCAACATCCAACTCACACAAGCGGCGGCAGCCGTGGCGAGTGAAGAATTTCTCGCCCAATCGATTGCTTCCAGCGCGACGGCAGCGCTCAGCACGGCGCAGGCTCAAACTGACGAGATGATCGAAAATGCCGCTGCAGGTGCTGATTTGGCGACAGCACAAGCACAAGTCGCCGCGGCGCAAACCGCACAAGCATTCGCCGAAGCAACCGCGCAGTCTGCACAAGCGACGACCGATGCGTTGGCTGAAAGTGCTGCCGCCCCGCCGACACCAGCCGTGATTGAAGGCGCCGCGCCGCCAGGCGGTGACTTACCGCTCGCAGATGTGCCGGTCGGCGGGTTGATTTTCCGCGAAACATTCGACAACAATTCCAACGGTTGGGTGATCGGGCCGATTGAAGATGCCGGCTCGATTGAATTGGGCGGTGGCGTCTATCAACTCGTTATCAATGCGTCGCCGGGCAATGTCTTGGTCTCGAATTTTCCGATTGTTGACGATGGCTATCTCGAAGCCGAAGTCGGGTTGTCTGACTGCCCACCAAGTGGATTCTTCGGTATACGCTATCGTGCCCCCGCGGCCTCCGGCGGTTATGTGTTCGTCATTTCATGCGATTTGAGTTTCTGGAGGATCGACACGCTCGGCCCGAACAACAATTTTGAAAATCTCGGCGCTAATCGCTTCACACCGATGAATGCCGACCCAACCGTGCGCCATGTGATTGGTGTGCGCGCTGTCGGCGAAAAACTGTCGATTTATTTCGATGGGGTTGAACTCGGCAGCGTGACTGACGACCGTTTCGCCGAAGGCGCCATCGGCTTTTACGCCGAAACCACCGAGGATCCGCTCGCGGTGCAATTTGACAATTTGCGCGTGTGGTTGCTAGACGAAGACGTCGGCGACGGCGCGTCTGATGCTGATAATGACGGCGGCGATTAATTGCATTGGCATATAAATCGATTGAGTGAATACAATTTATCCGTTGGGGCAAGGCTTCGTCTAGGTTGTGTTGACATTTCATAGATTGATGCGGAATCAAGTGACGCCAACGCAGAGCAATCGTTCCGTTGGGGCATTGCGTGCAATGCCCTGAAGG
>RFIA01000080.1 GCA_003695675.1 Chloroflexota bacterium | reverse complement strand
GCCTTGAGCAAGGCGATGCTCGTCGCCGAGTGATCCGTCAGCGCAATCGACTGCGCGTCAAGATCAGTGATATCGGCCATCCACGAAAAAAGCAGTACCGTCTTGACCGCGCCGAGACTCGCGATACTCAAGCCCGGCAAAATATAGACGTCATCGGCATGACGCGCCGCCTCAATCGCCGAGATCGGCGCGAGATCAATCTCGCCATTGATGAGCGCCCGATTCAACTGCGACGGCACACCGCGTTCAAAATGCACATCGGCATCTTGCAGACGCTCCGCCAAATCATAATGAAACGGCATCGTGTTCAGATAATCGATCAATCCAATGTTGAGTGGCATTGATGGTTATTTTACCTCGCTGATAAATAAAATGTCGGTGTCGCAAGAAATGAAATTTTGACTGAACCGCCAAATATGCCAAGAAAAACTTTCTACGACAGCACCGCTTTCAACTCGTCACGCATCACGCATCACTACTTTTAACAATCCGCCACACCGTCCCCTCAAGCGTCAGCAGATAGAGTTCGCCGTCTGCGCCTTCGCCGAATGATGTAATCAGCAAGTCGGTGTCCAACAGCGCGTTACTCGTCCACGCGCCGTCATCATCGTGTTGCAAGGTGAAGACCGTCCCGCTACAAAAATCGCCGTACAGATATTGCCCGTCGAGTTCCGGTAGCGCCGCGCCGCGATAGACATAACCGCCGATAATCGCGCACAACATACCGTGTTCTGTCTCGCGGGGATTGTAGGAAAATGCCGGGAATGTGAACGTCACGTCATCGGGAATCGTCGAGCGCAGTGCAACATCAGCTTTGTAATACGGCCAACCGAAATTGAGGCCGCCGTTGCTGCCCGCCGCGATGATGTTGACCTCTTCGCCACCCGCCGGGCCGACATCCGCGATGTACAAGTCGCCGGTCGCGCGGTCGAAGCTGAAGCGCCACGGGTTGCGAAAGCCGAGCGCCCATATTTCGCCGAGTTCACGTCGCCGCACTGCCGGGTGCGTCAAGTCAACGAACGGGTTGTCGTCCGGGATGGCGTAAGGAAATTGCGAATGCACATCGAGGCGCAGCATCTTGCCGAGTAACGACAATCGATCTTGCGCGATTTCTTGGCGGACATTCGCGCCGCCATCACCGACCGACAGATACAGCAGACCGTCCGCGCCAAAATGCAATTGCCCGCCTTTGTGCATCACCGTCGGTTGCGGAATCGTCAGCATGATGCGGCCACTATTCGGGCGGGCGACATTCGGGTCGTCGGAGACGCGATAGCGCTCAAGGATCGCTTGCCCCGCCGTGCCGATGTAATAGATGTAGAAGAAATCGTTGTCGGCATAATCGGGGTCGAAGGCGAGGCTGATGAGTCCTTGCTCAAGGTCATCGGTGGCGACGCGGTTGGAAATATCGAGAAACGGCGTCTCCAACAAACCGGCTTCGGGGTCGATGATGCGGATACGCCCGCGATTCTCGATGACGAACAAACGCTCATCATCCGCATGAGTCAGATAAGTCGGCACTTGCAGATGGTCTGCAATCACCACAAGCGTATACGCATCGCCGGTGATGTGTTGTGCCGAAGCTACCTGTACCGTCGCCAAAAGAATTCCCATGAAGCGTATCACTCGTCCAACCACGTTCATTGCCGCGCCAATTCGATGCGAGATGACACCGGCTTAACGCATCACCGGTTGATACTCGGTCGGCGCGTCGAAAACTTCGAGTTCGTTGTAGACCGTATCGCGTTCGACAGGTTGATAACCCGCCGCCCGAATCCACTTCTTCAACGCGCTGACGGTCATCTCTTGACTCGTGCGAGCCCCGGCGTCATGATAAATCTTCTCTTCGATAATCGTGCCATCCATATCATTCGCGCCGAAGCTGAGCGCCACCTGTGCGAGTTCCGGTGTGAGCATCACCCAATAGGCTTTGATATGCGGGATGTTGTCGAGCATCAAGCGGCTGATGGCGAGTGTCTTCAAATCATCGATGCCGGTCGTCCACTCACGATTGAGACGGCGACCGAGATTGTTTTCCTCAGGATGAAAGGCGAGAGGGATGAAGGTTTGGAAGCCGCCCGACTTGTCTTGTTGCTCGCGCAGTGCGACGAGATGATGGACACGATGCTCATACTGTTCGATGTGGCCGTAGAGCATCGTGGCATTCGTCTTCAGGCCGAGCCGATGCGCCGTGTCATGCACCGCCATCCACACCTCTTGATTGGCTTTTTCCGGGCAAATCTTCTTGCGCACATCCCAATGGAATATCTCAGCGCCGCCGCCGGGCATACTGTCGAGACCGGCGTCTATCAGCGTGCTCAAGACCTCATGATGCGACATGCCCGTCAATTCGCGGAAGAAATCAATCTCGACCGCCGTGAATGCCTTGAGATGAATATGCGGGAATTCGCGTTTGAGAATCTTGAGAATATCGACGTAATAGTCGAAGCCGAGTTCGGGGTGTAAGCCGCCGACGATATGAAATTCGCGCACACCGGCTTCGACCGCCGGACGTACCATGTCGGGAATTTCTTCCGGCATGTGGGTATACGCGCCGGGCGAGTCCGGTTTGAAGCGGGCGAATGAGCAGAAATTACAATGATACGCGCACAGATTCGTCGGGTTGATGTGACGATTCTTGTTGAAGTAGACTTTGTTCCCATGCTGACGACGGCGCACCGTCTGCGCCAATTTGCCGATGCGAATCACATCCGGCTGCGCAAATAACCAAACGCCTTCGTCGTAGCTGAGTCGCTCACCGGCGTGAACTTTCTCGGTGATGTCATTCCAATTAGTCATGGGTTGTGTTACCCCTTTTACATAACAAGTTCGGCAACTTTCAGAAAATTCTGAATGTTCCGAATTTCACTAATGATAGTATACGCTGAGTTTTCACGTCGTGCAAGCATACATCATAAGGCAGTCTGCACAAAGTGCCATATTGTTATCAGGCGCTGTTTTTTTATCATATTTAGGAGTTACGCAGTTGAGAAATCCATCAAGCAACCAGAGAATGAATTCTCCGCACGTAGACATAGCGGTATCCGGCTGCAAGTACCCTGAAGGGTACTGTATTTGATCGAATACTCCCAAATAATAACCCCTTTAGTGGGTTTGGTATTTCGGTGGCCGGATGTTTGAACATCGGGCGGCATGGTGCAAGATGCCCGATTGCGTAAGTCCTGATATTCAAG
>RFIA01000008.1 GCA_003695675.1 Chloroflexota bacterium | reverse complement strand
CCGACGCTCGATTATTCGTATACGCTTGTGTTGCGCGACGAAAGTAATGCGGTTGTCGCGCGGCAAGATGACGGGCTAGCGTGGCTCGACGGCACGCCAACGAGCGCTTGGAATAATGACGATATTGCTCCGGGACAGATCGAACTGACATTGCCCGACGAACTCGCGCCGGGCGAGTATAGTGTATGGCTCGGCACGTATTATTGGGAAACACCAACTGACCGCCTTGAAATTGAGTCCGGCAGTCCGGCTATTGTTGACCGAGCGAATCAGTTGGTAAAACTTGGGCAAATCGTGGTGGAATCATAGCCGGTTGCGATAGGGGAATTGTCTAGGCTCTGTTGATATTTGTGCTTTGATGCGAAATAGGGGGCAATCGTTGGGGTTTAGGTTTAGCGGGCTAAACCCTTCGGGGCATTGCACGCAATGCCTCAACGCACGCAATGCCCCAACGCACGCAATGCCCCAACGCACGCAATGCCCCAACGCACGCAATGCCCCAACGCACGCAATGCCCCAACACGATTGCTCTGCTTATTCGCTTTCGCGTTTGAGCGTGATTTCGTAATTGACTGTCTCGAAACCGAAGTCTTCGACGCGCACGATGATGTCGCCGCTATCCGGGATTTCAAAACTGAAGCTCGTCGCGGTGACTTCGCTGGCATTCAGACTGGCAATCGAGAGACCGTCTTGCAGCACCGTGATATTCGGCGCGGCTTCGTGGCCATTGAGTTCGACAATCGACAGGGTGACGCGCTCGCCGCTCGTGCCAGAAAATGTCACGATGTCTTGGAAGATTTTATCGTTCAGTTGAATCTGTTGCGGGCCGTCATCGAGCGATGCGAGTACAGCCCGTTCGAGCGATAACGTCGCCGCGCCGGTTGCGCCCGCGCCAAATGTCGAGAGCAGAATCGTGTAATTCCCGTCGGAGTCAAGCAACACGCGGTTGAGTTCTGGGTTGAAGCCGCGCCCGCTATCATCATCGCTGATTACCTGATAGCCGTCTGGATGGTTGAGGGTCAACACCGTATCGACTTCATCGGGGCTTTCGACAAAAATGTTGACGACGTCGCCTGCCCGTCCGGCAAATGTGAAATACAATGTTTGATTGCTGCGTGTGAATTCACTCATGACCGTGGCGCCATAATTTATCGGCGTCAAAACCACGCGGTCGAGCGTGAGCGTGAAGTCGCCTGTATCGACTCGGTTGAGCGCACGGGCTGTGATGATGTAATCGCCGGTTTGCGGCAGCGTGAATGGCCCGATGAATGCGTTGCGCGTGCCGCCGCTATCGTCATTCGACATCAGCACGACGCTTGGGTCATTGCCGGACGCTAGTTCAAGATAAGCGTCGAAGTCATTCGACTCAAGCCGAATGCTGATGACATCGCCACTCTGCCCACGAAAACGATATAGCGCGAGCAAACGGTCGTCGGTCAATCGGCTGTTGAGTGTTTGTGTGTATTCAATCGGGCGTATGTCGGTCGTGGCGACAGACAAGGTGAATGCGCCGGTATCGCTTCGGCTGAGGCTCGTCGCCACAATCGTATAGATACCATCGACCGGAAAGATGAACGGCCCGATGAGCGAGTTGAGATTGCCCGCGCCGTCATCATTGGTCGCGATTTCAAAGCCGTTCGGGTCTTCGAGAATCAAATACGAGTCAAAATCATCGGAGCGTAGTGTGATCGAAACGACCTCCCCTGCCACGCCCTCAAGCGGAAATCGCGCCGAGAGATTGCTATTCGTCAACATGCCGTCGATGGAATCGCCGGGTTGCAGGACGTCGTCTTGTGCAGATGCCGGAGTCACGATCAATAACCCGACAGCAAATATCAGTAACAAGCGATGGATGTAGCGCATCTTATGCTCCTTCCCCATGAACAGTTGATGATTCTATTGTACGGACTTTCAGCATATTCTGTTTGTACGACGCGCGACAACTGACATTTGTTCCATTCTTGTGATTATTGCTTGCCGATTGCAGCATCAAACCGTATTATTGAGACAAGACGCAATTGAACGAATGAGGAAATCTGATGCTCAAACGACTGGCCGAACACTTCCAACCGTTTCTCGAATCGCCGTATATTTTGCGCACACGGCGCAATCATGGCTTGGAACACGCGACGATTCATATATTGGCTCGCAAGGTGCGCGGGCTGCGGATGGCCGGTCGTAGCAGCGATACGGGTTTTTGGTTATTTGGCGAAGCGCCGACCGAAGCGGTCGAAGAAGCGGCATACGAAGCCCTGCGTCGGATGCAGTCGGGCGAGCATCAACTCGCGCTGCATCCAAATTGCGGCACCAATTTGGTGACGACCGGCGTGTTGACGGGGTTGGTCGCATTGGTCGGTTTCGCCGGTGTTGGCAGGCGCAAAGCCTTCGACCGCTTGCCGACGGTCGTCTCGTTGATGATGTTCGCCGTACTGTTCTCGCAGCCGCTTGGGATGTCATTTCAGCGTTATTTCACGACGGCGGGCGATCCCGGCGATATGGAAATTGTCAGCATCAAGCGCACACAAATTCGTCTACCTTGGCAGGCGCGACCGATGGTCGTCCATCGTGTCAACACGTGGTCATCTTAGCAAAAAGGGTGTTCAAGAGTACCCTGAAGGGTAGCTTGGCTTGTCCGCTAGCCGGAGAATTTATTCTCTGGCGGCCTGATGAATTTCTGAACGGCGTAAGTCCTATAATGATACGTTTGTGCCCGTCGAATGATCTTACGCCTCGTCGTCAATTTCGCGCTGAAGGATGACGAAGACAAAGCCGGTCGAAGCGCCGGCGCTCGTCCCCCCGGCGGTGATAATCTCCCACCCGTCATTGACAAGCTGCTCAAGCCGCATTTCGCGAATTTCGTTGTTGTCTTTACCGATTTCAATCGAGTAAATTTTGATTTGTTTGCGCATTGCCATATTATCGTCTCAATCATCAGTTGCCTATCAACCCGCGCATTATAACGCATGTTGCGCTGCCACACAGCCGAAACTTGGAACAGCCTAAAATGTTGCTAAATAGTTTGCCTTTTTGTAAACACAAGGGGACGATTT
>RFIA01000079.1 GCA_003695675.1 Chloroflexota bacterium | reverse complement strand
GTTTAGGGGCACACACACCACCAAGTTGTCTAAAATTGCCCTCCAACAGCCTGCTGAAGCAGGCTTGGTATTTCGGTAGCCGGATGGCTTTTAGCCTCTAGCGACACTTGATGCGCAAGAGTTTAGACCTCGCCATAAGGATACTTCGTCGCTTTTTCGATGAGGGCACGTTCTTCCGCCGTCAGCTTGAAGGCGTCGTAGACAATCGCATTCATGCGGACTTCGCGGTCGATGATGTCTTGTGTGAACTTCTCATGCTCGGCTTTTTGTTCGGCGAGGAATTGCCGCCATTCGCCGCGTTTGTTGAGCGGAATCGAGGTGTCGAAGCGGCGTTGTAATTCATCGTTGAGGGCGCTGTCATCTTCGAGATTCCACCATTCGTAGAGCGCAACACGGGTGCTAATCGGCTGCCGGTCGCCGAAGTCGGCGCTGATGATTGTGCGCACATTTTCGTGCAAGCGATAACGGTCGCGGGCGAGAGCCGTGATTTCCTCGGCGATACTCGCGAGGTCGCGTTCCTGCTGCGCCGTCAATTCGGGGATGGGTAGGCGTTTGATGAATTGAATCTTCGATTGATATTGCCATAATCCCGCACGTAGACGTAAAGGGGTGGCAATCTGTGATAATGCAAACCACGTTACCCGTGAATTCAAGATAGATAATAAATTTTTGTCATCATAGATCTGAAAGAAACACTTATCATTGGAGTACAAGCCATTCTCATCAAATGAAAATCTCGGCAATTTGGAAATGTCCGGCCAAAAAATCTTAGCCTCGTTGAACTCGTCATAATAATTGCATGGCCGCAATTCATACCATTGACATTGACCACTCAAACAATCGGCTCGCTTTTCAAGAGCAGGACGAAACGGCGTCAAGTGATTCTTGATAGCAGGATAAGACTCGATTTCGATTCCGATATATGTCCAAATAAGATAAAGTTGACTATCCTTCTGATACCACGGGCGCAAATCTTGACCGCGTAGCATCGGTTTGATGATTTCAGCACTTGAGGGGTGTTCATCAATCAGACGCTTGCGTGTCGCCCCATCAATCACGAATGCTTCATTCAACCCTGTTTTAATGCCAGAGTAAATGCGTCCCTCAACCACCTTATCTAAAGTTTCTTTATTTTGATTAATTTTCTTGAACAACGCCGTCAATTCTTTGGCTTGGAAGCGCCACTCAGACATGGCCGTAATCTCGGAGAGACTCTCCGCCCATTCGATTTCTTCAAGCGCCTCACCGAGTTGCAAACGCGGCATGACATCCTCAACGAACAAATGACGGAAGGTCGGCTTGGCATCACCGCGTCGCAGGATGGCAATCGTCGGATACACCATCTCCGCGCCTTTGAACGGTTGATTCTCGCCGAAATTCACGACCGTTTCAAAGGCGGCGTTGGCGTGAATATATTTGCGGAACTCGGTCGCCGAATTGCTGTTCATGTACGTGCCGGAGGTGACAAAACCGAGCAAATGCTCCTCGCGCACGAAACGCAAACCCTGCTCATAAAAATACAGGAACAAATCGGCTGTGCCTTGATAGACATCGTAATGGGTTTCGAGATAGGGCTTCATCGGGGTGATGCGTTCTTGCCGCACATAAGGCGGGTTGCCGACAACGGCATCGAAGCCGATTTCGTCGCGGCGGCTACCGTCCGTGTTGAAGAACATTTCGGGGAAGGCGAATTCCCAATGGAAGAAACATTGCTCAACCGCAATTTTCGTTGCCTCGTCGATGATGGCCTGTGCCTGCGCCGATGTTTCGCCATTGAAGAGATGCTTACGCACCGCCTCCCAATCCGCCTGCGTCAATGCAAGGCCGAAATACCGCGCCGTCCACACATCGGCCAATTGGCGCCATGGCGCCATTTCGTCGGTCAAGTCACGATACAAGGCTTCCTGTTGTTTGACATTCTCAACCGTCTCGGCGATGATGCTTTCGATACGCATCATGTCGTCGACAGCTTGCCCGATATTTTGTGTGAAGGCGTCGTTGTCGAACAGCACGAGTTGCCCAGCGGCTTCGGCTTCGGCTTTGCGGCGGGCGACGCGCTGCTGCATCGACACGTCCGGCAAATTCACGTCGATTTCCAACATCCCCGCGCCGACGAGACTGTTGCCGACCCGCAAATGATGATCGAGGAAAGAGAGCGGTTTGTCGCGCGTCAGCGTTGCTAACCACAACGAAACTTTCGCCAATTCAACGGCCAACGGATTGATGTCAACGCCATAAATACAGGCGTTGACGACCTGTCGCTTCCAGTAGGCGAGTTCATCTTCGCCGCCTTCGATGTCCGCCGGTTGCAGGTCAAGACTGCGCAACCATTCGGCGATATACGCGGTCACCTCGACGAGAAAATGCCCGCTGCCGATAGCCGGGTCGAGCACATTGAGCGCCAGAATCGCATCGCGGACACCATCGGCGTCTTGCACCTGCCATGTGCCGTCTTCGTTGCGTGTCGCGTATTGCCGTGTGATGTCCATCAGCAATGATTCGAGCGTGTGCTCGACAATGAAGCGCACAATATAATCCGGTGTGTAATAACTGCCGGTGACTTTGCGTTCGTTGTTGCCGGTGCGCAGGTAAACCTCGCCGGGTTGCTTGATGACTTTATCATCGTTTTTGGCTGCGACATACTTACCACCCTTGACCGCGAGAGGTTGTGTCGCAACATCGAGATCGTATTCGAGCAAGCGTTCATAAATCGCGCCGAGATGCCGCACTTCAAGATCGCGATAATCGACGAAGACGCGCTGTTTGCCACGTCGTTCATTTTGCACCTCGACTCGGGCCAGCTTGTCTAACGCTGGTGCCAAATAACGGTCGCCAATCACTTTGTCCGCCAGAAACGGATATTCTTCGTCCGAGAACAGGCGACCATTGTAGGGCGCGAGATCATATTCTTCGCTCCCGGCGTCAATCGCGAAGAACAAATCGCGCAGCATGGTGTAGAGTTTGCCGCTGTCCGCCGCGAATTTGGATTTGAACGTCATGACGGCTTCTTGCTTAATCGTGCTCAGGCTTATGTTGACACGATATTTCGTTCGCCCTTCGCCGTCGCGCATCGGCAAAATTTCGCGGCTTTCGGCATAAAAGAGAAATAACAAGCGATAGAGAAAGACGAGACTGTGTTCATAAATGGTGCGCAATGTGACCGGGTCGTCGGTTAGCTGATTGCGCCGATATTGCAAAAAACCTTGTGCGATGAGTTCCAGCGCGTCATAGACTTCATCTTCAAGTTGTTCGGTGATTTGCTCGGCGAATTCTTCGCTGCTAATCAGAATGCGATTGAGCCAGCCGGTCGTGAAGGCCGCTTGTCGAAAGAATATGTAAAAGTAGAGAAACGGATCGGTATCGCCTTCGAGTAAGGTGTCGAGGTCAACCGCGTAGTAGAGATTGTATTTGCTCGATGTGCGTTCGTATAAACGCCAATAACGCCCATCGGTCAGAATACCCCACTTGCATTCGCTGTATCGTAGATACTCGTCAATTTGATGACTCGGATTGCGGTGGCTGCTTGATGATTGATCGAAGTGAGTACCCCAACGTTTGGCATCGACGATGGCGAGGACGTGAGTTAATTGATGGGGTTCGTAAATATCTCTGGTAAAGGCGCGGGCTTCATCTTCGGTGGCGACGAGGACGTAATCGGGTTGGCCGTAACTCTTACGCTGCCGCACCTTAATCTGCACAGCGTATTGATGACCGAGCAATTCGAGCACCGGGCGAATCCACTGTTCTTCAAGTTGTGCCTCTTCGAGTTGCTCCGGTTGTATTTCCGCTAGTAATGCGCGTATCTGCGTCTGAATAGTCTTGGCTTGTGCATAAAGCAGGCCGTCTTGCCATTCATCCGACTCAGGAATGACTTCGTTGAGATAATGATCAGAAAACAGACCACGATTGAGATGCGGCGCTAAGTCAAGCAGCGGATTTTGTAGTGCCATGTGCTAAGTTCTCGTTTTGTCACCGGGTACAGAGATTATTATACTCGAAGTGTTCGACTGGGATGAGTCATATCAATGCGAATGATGAAAAAATGGCGGGAGTGCATGGGAGTCGAACCCACCGCGGCCTGCTCTGCGCAACCCGCCACCGGTTTTGAAGACCGGGGCATCCACCGGGACACAGCCACTCCCACAGATGAGGATGTCGCTTCATTATACCAAGCGAGCGGGCAAACTCAAGCGGGCAGCCAAATTGGTCTGCCTTTCCATATTGGGCTATCCGTCAGGCGGCGGGCGGCTTGTTGGCAATTGCCCGCGTCGAGGCACGACAGGTCGAGCATGTAGACATTGCGCTGTCCGTCGGGCGCGGAGATGAACAGAATCCGTTTTGCGTCCGGCGACAGACTTGGCGGCGAGTTGGAGTACGTATGGCCACGGATGAGCAATTGCGCATCGCTCAGGCCGTGTCGCGATAGATACAACCCCCACGCGCCATCGCGATAACGCATGAAGGCGGTTAGGTCGCCTTGCCGCGAACTGAGCGGAAAATTCGGTTGTCCGCCCTCAGCTTGGGTGAGCAAAATCTGGCTGCGGTCAGCATCGGTTATCAGCACGGTGATGTCGCCGGTGCGCACGTCAATTTGATTGCGGGTGAAGCTGTTGTTGTTGCGAGAAATGTAGGTGATGTATTGGCTGTCGTCCGTCCAACGCACAGCACTGAAATTTGTCGTGCTGCCGTCGATTAATCGTCGCGCTGGGCCACCCATGGCGTCCATCACATAGAGACCAATCGGCCCGTCACGGTCGGAAAGGAATACCACCTGCTGGCCGTCCGGCGACCATGTTGGCGTGGAGTCCCATGCGCGATGTTGTGTGATGTTATACGACAGCCCGCGTGCTGCATCCATGACGTAAATTTCCCAATTGCCGTGCAAACTGGCCTCATACGCAATCGGCATCGTCGGCAGGGGATGCGTCTGCATCAAGATGAAGATGCTCGCGGTGAGCAAAGCGGATATGATAAGCGGGATGGTGAAAAGTCGTTTCAACACAAATACACCCCTAATCAATCAAACAATCGGGTTGTTATTTATGCAATATACTCGCTAAATCTGCATCGTGTTCAGAATTCGATTGAATGCGTGACATGGACGACAAAATGGACACGATGGGCGCTCGCATCGGCGAGCAACTTGTCACGCATCCGAGACCGTTACGGGCTGGATGATTACTATCCCAACTGCTCAAGATAACGCAGCAGCAGGCGCGTCACATTGACGATGGAGTCGCGGTGGGCGATTTCGTAGCCGTGCGAATTGTCCCGTGCATAACCGAACGCCATCGTTCGACTCGCGAGTCCGGCGCGTTTGATCCCCCCGGCGTCGGACGCCGCGCCATTGTAGACGACCGGTTGCGCCCCGAAACCGAGTTCCCGCGCTAGATGCAACAATTTGTCGCAATCGGCTTTGTTGTTATATGCCGCTTCGCCATACCAAATGACCGGACGTTCGTCGAGCACAAGCGGTGTGCCATGCGCGACCGGCGATGTGTCGAGCGCGATGGCGATCTCCGGTTCAAGCAGATGGGCGGCGCGTTGCGCCCCGATGAGTCCGATTTCTTCGCTCGTCGTCGCCACAAAATACAGGTCGGCGTCGTGTGACCGACCCGCCATTTCGCGCAGCCCGGCGATGACGCTGACGAGTCCCATGCGGTCGTCCAACGCATACGACGCGATGTAATCGCCAATGTGCTGGATGTGTTTGCGTTCGCGGGCGACAACGGCGCGTGTGCCGGGATAGATGCCTTTGGCGTCGAGTTCTTCCGGCGTCATCCCGGTGAACAACGTGACCAAATCCCACGTTAAGGCCTTGTTCTCTTTCAGCGCGGCGACCGGGCCGGTTTTCGTGTGTGTCGAACCGACGGACAAAATCGCCCGGACGACTTCGCCATTGCCCGCGAGTATATCGACCGGCCCCTCGCCATATTTCCACGCCATCGAACCGCCGATATTTTGCACACCGAGCCGCCCGTCTTCGCGCACATCGGTGACGATCATGCCGAGTTCATCTTTGTGGGCGGCAATCATCACCTTGGGGCCGTCGCCGGGCAGATGCGCGTAGATATTCGTCGCGCCGTCTTGCCACACCTCAGCGCCGGTGGCTTCAAACTCGCGCATGATGACGGCTTCAATCTCGGCTTCGTCGCCGGGCGGGGCGTGGCACAAAATCAATTCTTGGAGCAATGCCAACATGTCGTCGCGATTCATCATAACTACATCCTTTGGTAGAATCAGGACTTACGCAATCGGGTATCTTGCACCATGCCGCCAGATGTTCAAACATCCAGCTACCCAAATACCAAACCCACTCAAGGGGTTATTTGGGGGTATTCGATCCAACGCAGTACCCTTCAGGGTACTTGGCTTTGTGGCAGCCGGATACCGCTCTGTCTACGTGCGGAGAATTTATTCTCTGGTTGCTTGATGGATTTCTCAACTGCGTAAGTCCTAAATCTTTTACGGCGACCACGCACCGGCATCGCGCAGCAGAGTCGCGAAGGCGTCGTCCGGTTGTTCGCCGTGCGTCTCCGGCCATTGACGCCGCACCGACTCGGTCGTGCGCAAGGCTTCGCGGACGGTCTTCAAGCGTTTGCGGCGTTTGAAAAGTGCGTGCTGCGAGACGTGGCATTCCATCGCCGCGATTTTTGCCTCTGCCCACGGGCGAATGTCGAGCGCGAGATGTGCCGGTTCGTTCGTGTTCCACAATTTGTCTTCGATAGTCGGCACGAGCGCCGCGACGGTGTAAATCAACGTCTTTGGCGATTGCGCCCGCACGCCATGCAGCGCCGCCCGATGCACGAGTTGATGCGCCGGGTGGCCGTACTCGCCGTCGGCGCCGTGCGTCAAAATCACATCTGCCGCGCGACGGCGGGCGATGTCGCCGAATTGTTTCGCCAATGTATCGAAGTCGGCATCAAACGGATACAACACTTCGTCCGGGCCGACGACCGGGTCAACATAATCGAGCACCGTCACAGATGCGCCGAGCGCATTGGCAGCGCAACGCAATTCGCGTTCGCGCACCGCGCCGAGCAATTCTTGCCGGGCGACAACCGGCGGTTCGCCGAGTTCGCCGCCTTCGCCGCGTGTCGCGCAAACCAAATGTACGTGGACACCCTGTTTGACGAGTAAGTTGATGATACCCCCGGCGAGTACGGTTTCGTCGTCGGGGTGTGCAAAATAACAAACGACCGATTTCAACATCATTCGAGCTTCACCATTTCGAGATCAAGCGCCGGGCCGTCTTTGCAAATGAGCGTATTGCCCCCCTGTATACGGACGATGCAGGCCATGCACGCACCGACCCCACAGGGCGCAATCGGCGTGAACACACCCCACAAATACTTCTTCGGGACATCGGCTTGCAAGGCGTGGAATAAATCTCGCACGGCGCGGAAGCGTCCGAGTTCGTCATCCTGCGCGACGACGACGAAAACTTGGTCTGCCCAACCGACAGTCGTCACGCGGCCATCCCAATTCATGTCGCTGTCGCCGGTGATGATTTCGACCTCTTCTTGCAGATGCGCCGTGTCGTACTCGGCGGCCTCGCCGAGCAGCAGCAGCGTCACGCTGACATCGTTGACGAGCAGCCACTCAATCGGCATCAATAACGGCGTCGGTGGGGTGTCGTAGGCGATGAGCAAGACATTGCGCAGCACACGGCGAAAGCCGAACGGTTTGCCCATCGGCGCGAGTAGGCTGACGGTTTGTCCCGGTTGATAGACCGTACTGTTCGGGCGTTCGACGATGAGTTTGCCTTTGCGCACAGCGACCGGCCACCATTGCTCACGCAGATACGGGTCATACGATTCGCGAGGACGCGCGAGTAGCGATTGTCCCGGTTTGATTTTGCGCAGGCGTTCGTCAATCGTCAGTTCGAGTCGTTGGTGGGTGCTGTTGACGTGTCGCACCCGTTCGATAATCGCTTCTGATTCTCTCATGCCGCTATGATACCGCGCCGCGCCGATTTTTGCAGCAGTCCAAAGAGAATTTATTCTGTGGTTGCCTGATAATTTCTGAATTGCGTAAGTCCTTTTCAAAGTTGTCGGGTCGTTGAACAGCCAGTGGCTTGCTGAATTTTGTCCGCTATAACCCGTTATGACCCCTTATAACCAGTTTGCAATTGAAAAAAACACAACGGTCAGCTATACTGCGCCGGGCTTAACACACCATGCCCCGACAATATATTTGTGAACATCCCATCGGAAATGGACGATGATAAGCGAAAAAACATCGCAGACACTTGAACTGCTGAAAATACTCGACCAAGTGGCGGGTTACACCTCATTCTCTGCCGGGAAGGAACTCGTGCTCGATTTGATCCCGACGAGTGATCTCGAAGAGGCGAGGACGTGGCAAAAAGAAACGACTGAAGTCCGCCGTATGTTTGAAGAGCAAGTGAATATCAGTCTCGGCGGCGTGCGCGATGTACGCGAACCGGCGATGCAAGCGACGCGCGGCATCATGATTGACGCCTCGGTCTTGCTCGACATCCGGCAGACTTTGCGCCGGGCGACGACGCTGCGCCGCACCATCGGGCGGATGCGAGGGCAATATCCGCTCATGGCCGAAATTATCAACGAGGCCGAAGAATGCCCCCATGTGCAGGATGAGATTGGCCGCGCCATCGACGACAAAGGCGAAGTCAAAGACTCCGCTAGCCCGAAGCTCGCCATCATCCGCCGCGACATCAAAACCGCGCACGACCGCTTGCAAGGCAAGCTCAATCGCATCATCAATGGGCCAAAGGCGCAGTTCTTGCAAGAGCCGATCATCACGATGCGCAGTGGCCGTTACGTCATCCCGTTGAAGGCCGACCACAAAGGCAAAATCAAAGGCGTCGTCCACGACTCATCATCGAGTGGCGCGACGTTGTTCATCGAGCCGTTAGAGACGGTTGAACTCAACAATGCGTGGCGCGAGCTGCAACTCGACGAAGAAAAAGAAGTGCGCCGTGTTTTGCTGGCATTGACCGACCTCGTCGGCGAAGAGTCCGAGCGGATTGTGCGCACAGTCGAAATTTTGGCGTATGTCGATCTCGTGTTGGCGAAGGCGCAATATGCCGACGCCCTCAACGCGGTTGAGCCAGTCTTGCTCGACTTCAAAGCGCGTGGCGACAACCCGAATCATCCCGGCAGCATTATCCAATTGCAGGCGGCGCGGCATCCGTTGTTGCGGGGCCATGTCGTCCCGATTGATGTCGAACTCGACCCCGACACGTATGCGCTCGTCATCACCGGGCCGAATACCGGCGGCAAAACCGTCTCGCTCAAGACCATCGGCTTGCTAGCATTGATGGCGCAATGTGGTTTGCACCTCCCGGCGGACGAAGCCAAGCTGACGGTGTTTGCGGGCATCTATGCCGACATCGGCGACGAACAAAGCATCGAACAGTCGTTGAGTACATTTTCGTCGCACATCTCGAATACGATCCATATTTTGCGCGAAGCCAACGAACGCTCACTCGTCTTGCTCGACGAACTCGGCGCGGGGACAGACCCGGCGGAAGGTTCGGCATTGGCGCGGGCGATTCTCAATTATCTCGTCAAGTATCGCGTGACGACGATTGTCACTACGCATCACCCCGAACTCAAAAATTACAGCGTCGAGACGCCCGGCGTGCGCAATGCGAGCGTCGAATTTGATGCCGAAACACTCGCGCCGACCTACCGGCTCATCATCGGGCTGCCCGGGCGCTCTCAAGCCCTAGCGATTGCAACACGGCTCGGTTTGCCCGAAGACATCATCAACGATGCCCGCAGCATGGTGGCGACGGATGACCTCGTTGCCGACGACTTGCTCGACGAGATTCAACGCACACGCGAAGACATCCGGCGGCAGCAAGCAGAAATCACCGCCATTCGCGAAGACCTCGAACGCGAGCGCGACGAATTGCAAGCGCGGCTCGATAAGATTGAAGATGAACGCCGCGATATTGTCAATGCGGCGCGGCGCCATGCCGAAAACGAGATCAAAGCATTCCAGAAAGAAATTCGCCGTTTGCGCAACGACATGCGCAGCGCCGGTTTGCCGTTGGAGACGATTCGCGCGATTCAAGAAGTCGCCGAAAAATTGGCCGAACGCGCCGGTGAGCCGGTTGAGCGTCAGGTCGAGCAGGTGGGCGAAGACATCGACTGGATTCCAAAACTTGGCGACAATGTGTGGCTCGACACACTCAACGCCGAGGGCACAATCGTCGAACTTGACGACAGCGAGGCGATGGTACAAGTCGGCACATTGCGCGTGCGGGCGGGGTTGCACGAGATGCGGCGGCGCAATCGCAGCGAACGGCGCAAGATGAAGCGCGGTCATGTCCGCGAATATGACGGTTCGCCGGAGCCGAATTATGAACGCGCGGAGTCGCCCGGTCTTGAACTTGACCTGCGCGGCAAACGGGTTGACGAAGCGCTCCGTGTGTTGGATGTGTATGTCGATACGGCCTACCGCGCTGGGTTGCCCTTCGCCCGCATCATTCACGGCAAGGGGACGGGTGCATTGCGCGAGGCGGTGCAAAATTTCGTCCGCGAGCATCCGCTCGTCAGCAAAGTGACTCGCGCCCTGCCGAAAGAAGGCGGCGACGGCGTGACTATCATCCACATGGTGCCGTTGTAGGCCCAAGCGAGATAGCAGTTTTTTTCGGTGTAACGACTCAGATGAATCGAGCAGGGTAAAACGATATCGAACCGCCAAAATGCCAAGATTGATCCAAATTTCAAGTTCAACGATTGTCGAGTCCGAGAAATAATTTAAAGGCACAAAGGACGCAAAGAGGTCACAAAGACAGCATAATGATGAACAAGCTGTGTGTTTTCCGTAGGGGTGCAGCGTGCTGTGCCCCTACATGCGCTGATTTTCTGACGAGTCGAGCTTTTCTTGGCGCTCTTGGTGTCTTGGCGGTTTAAGATGTTTTCCAAATACCTTTGAGATTCTACAGATGGAGGAATCTTCATGCGCTTATCGCATCTTGCACTCGTACTATTGAGCATCGTATTGATTGTGGTGACCGGTCTCGTGGCTGCTCAAGATGAGAACAGTCAAAGTCGTATCGCATTTTTGACATGGCGCGATATGAACCCCGAAGTGTATGTCATGAACGCCGATGGCTCGGATGCGGTGAATGTGACCAACAACCCGCTCATCGACAATCTGCTCGGTTGGACGGCGGACGGCACGCAGTTAATCGTCCGCTCTGTGCGTGAAGATCATGAAGACGAAGGCCGTCCGTATATTGTCAATGCGGATGGCTCCGGTTTGACGGCGCTTGACTTGCCTGTAGATGCTGCTCGTGTGCGCGATGTTGTTCCGTCGCCGGTGAATGATGATGTGTTGATTGTCGTCGCTGGTGACAATATTGGGTCAACTGGTTTGAGCCTCGTTCGTGATGGTGCGGTGCTTGAGTTGACCGACGCCGACGGTTTTGACAACCACCCGTCGTGGTCGCCGGACGGGGCACAGATTGTCTTTCAGTCCGGGCGCGATGGCAATCTCGAAGTGTATGTGATGAACGCCGACGGCTCGGATGTCACCAATCTGACCAACTTGCCGAACAGTCAAGAAGGGGCGCCGGTGTGGTCGCCAGACGGCACACAGATTGCCTTCAACGCCGTGTGGGATGGCAATTTCGAGATTGCCGTCATGGATGCTGACGGTCAAAATAAGGTGAACTTGACCAATCACCCAGCCGAAGACTCGTCACCGGCGTGGTCGCCGGACGGCAGTCAAATCGCGTTTATGACCACCCGGGATGATGGCAATCTCGAAATTTATGTGATGAACGCCGACGGTTCAAACCCGGTCAACATCAGCAACAACGAAGCCGATGACGAATTCCCGGTGTGGATGCCAGCACCATCCGAGTCGTCATCGTGAAACAACGCTTCTGATTTTCTTGGCGGTCTTCGCGCCACCATGAAGGCATGAAAATGTTGCCGGGCATTGCGCGTTCTGCCCCAACGGATTTTCTTTGCGGTGCTGCGTCTCTGTGTTGAATCGTTTCGTTTTTCTTGATGCTCTCGGTACTTTTGCGGTTGAATATCACTTATTTTCATGAGGAGGAGAGAAGCGATGCGAGCCTATATTGCGGGGCCGTTATTCAATGAAGGCGAACGATGGTTCGATGAGCAAATCGATGCGCGAGCGCAGAAAGTCGGTTTAGAGACCTTCCTGCCGCATCGCGATGGCATGGAGTTACTGCCGACGAATCGCACGATAAACGACATCTTTCAACTCGATGTGCGCATGATTGATGCCTGCGACATCGTGATTGCCAATCTCAACGGCGTCACGACCGACGACGGCACCGCGTGGGAACTCGGCTATGCTTACGCACGCGGCAAGCACCTCATCGGGGTCTACACAGATATGCGCTTGACGTTCAATGAGCAGGT
>RFIA01000078.1 GCA_003695675.1 Chloroflexota bacterium | reverse complement strand
TTCGGCAATCGGTTCGAGCAGTGCAATCGCGTACTCAAGCCCACGCTCAAGCACAGCGAGCAACAGTTCATCTTTGTTGCGGAAGTGATGATACAAACTCGCGGCGGTGAGGTTGACTGCGGCAGCGATGTCTTTCATCGTGACTGTATCGTAGCCGTTGTGTTGCAACACATCGGCGGCGGCGAGGATAATGTCATCGGGATGAACGGATTGGTCTGCGGGTTTGCGTGCCAAAGTTAACCTTACCAATCATTAATCGAATCGCGATTCGATTATAGGATAAGGACGCAACATGTCAAGACGAGGCCTCTGTAATGAATGGTCTGTATGGTATTCGTCATGATGCTAAAGATGCGGTAAACTTCTCTCGGTCACAATACTGTTGTAAAGAAAGGAAGTATATTTATGGAAATATTGGAAAACAGAGACGCATGGCGGGCTGAATTTGAGGCCGGTTGGCTCGCGCATCTCAAAGCAACCGGCGAGCAAGATTGGCCGAATTATAATCGTCCCAAGAATACAACCGCGCCGTCCGGTAAGGCGATTAAACTCAGCGAGAGTAAAATCGTCCTCATCCCGACTGCGGGGAGTTATCTGCCGGATGTGCATGAGCCGTTTGATGACCAAGACCCGCTCGGCGATTACAGCATTCGTCTATACCCGACGTCTACCCCGCTTGATGCGCTCGCCTACTCGCATCCCAAATATAATCATGAAGCGGTCGAAAAAGACCCCCAAGTCTTGATACCGTTGCGCCATCTCGAAGACATGGTCAACGAAGGTATCATCGGTGGCTTAGCGGAGCATGTCGTTAGCGTGATGGGGTATCAGCCGGATGTCAGCCGCACACTCGACGAGACGATCCCGGCGGTGATCGAAGCCGTCAAGAAGGAAGATGTACAAGGGGCGTTGCTCGTCCCTGCCTGACCGGTATGTTGCCAGGTCGTTGGCCTGATCGCACGCGCTCTCGAAATGGAAGGCATCGCCACCACATTGACGAGTTGGCGTGGCACGGTGACACGCTTGACGATGCCGCCGCGTTCGACCTTCACCCGGCTCAATCGCGGCGCGACGCTCGGCGAACCCGGCGACTCGGCGCAGCAACGCCGCGTCCTCGAAGCGACACTCGCGCTGCTTGAGCAAGATGCACCGGTTGAACCGGTCATCCTCGACGAAGCGCCACCGCCAGAAGACGAATAAATCACGCGATGCAAAACACCCGCCGATGATTGCGCGGGTGTTTTTTTGCTTAAAAGCACGTGATTAATGAAGAAATTATCTTGGTTCGTCAATGATTTCAAGATAGTCTTCAGTGGTTTGGTTTGCATGATGTTCTTTTTGTCGATTGACATAATCACTCACATAGCCAAGCGTTTTTAGCCCAAAGGATAGAACTGCGAAACCGTTCTGCCAATAAAACGGAGATGGTAAATCAGGGAACATCGCGTTCACTTCGTGGGTCGAATAACCCTTCACATTACGCGCCCATTCCGAGACCGCTAATTTTGGGGGGATACTCACGGCAACATGAATGTGATCAGAAACTGTATTGATAGCTATTATAGGTGATTCTAACTTGACGGATTTTTCTTTGATTGCATGAATAACGACAGTTTCAATTTGAGGCGAAATGAGGGGTGCTCGATTTTTAGTGGCCCAGACTAAGTGGTAATAACAGCGCCAGAATGTCATGCAATTCCTCCTCATCAACACGGGTTGAAACCCGGCGCTAACGATATGGGAAGCCCACTGAAGAGGCTGTCGGTGTATGCTTGATCAAGCTCCTTTAGTGAGCTTACCATCAAATATGAGCTGCGGGTTTGAACCCGCAGCGCTTGAGATCAGGTGGCCGGGTTGAAACCCGGCGCTAACAACGATATGGGAAGCCCACAGAAGGGGCTGCCGGTGTATGCTTGATCAAGCTCCTTTAGTGAGCTTACCATCAAATATGAGCTGCGGGTTTGAACCCGCAGCGCTTGAGAGCGCTATTCCCACTCAATCGTCGCGGGCGGCTTGCTCGATATATCATACACCACACGATTGACACCGGGCACTTCATTAACGATGCGATTGCTGACCCGTGCCAGCAAATCATACGACAGACGCGCCCAATCCGCCGTCATGAAATCGTCGGTCGTCACGGCACGCAGCGCAACAACTTCTTCATACGTGCGATTGTCCCCCATGACGCCGACACTGCGCACGGGGAGCAGCACGGCAAAGGCTTGCGCCGTATCGTCGCGCAGCAGATTCTCTCGCGCGAGTTCGTCGAGGAAAATGGCATCGGCCTCCCGCAATGTCTCGAGACGTTCCCATCTGATGTCGCCGAGACACCGTATTGCGAGGCCGGGACCGGGGAACGGCTGCCGCCACACGATTCTATCCGGCAAACCGAGGCCGCTGCCGACACGCCGCACTTCATCTTTGAACAAATCACGCAATGGTTCGATCAATTCAAAGCGCAAATCATCCGGCAACCCGCCGACATTATGATGGCTTTTGATGGTCTTCGCCGTTTTGCTACTCGCCGCGCTTTCGATGACATCCGGGTAAATCGTACCTTGTGCTAGAAAACGAATATCGCCCAATTGTCGCGCTTGCTGCGCAAAGACATCAATGAACAAACCACCGATGATTTTGCGCTTCGTTTCCGGTTCATATTGATCGCGCAGTGCATCGAGAAAATCTTCCGTCGCATCGACGGCGATGAGGTTCATGCCTTGTTCATCGCGGAAGACGCGCACGACCTGCTCCGGTTCATTTTTGCGCAGCAGCCCGGTATTGACGAAAATTGCCGTCAATTGCTCGCCGATTGCCCGATGAATCAAGGCGCCTGTCACAGCCGAGTCGACCCCGCCACTGAGCGCTAGCAAAACACGCTCATCGCCGACGCGCGCTTGTATCGACCGGATGGCGTCATCGATGAATGCCGCTGTTGACCATCTGGGTTGGCAACCGCAGATGACGAACAGAAAATTGCGCAGTATCGCCGTGCCTTCGTTTGTATGCGCGACTTCCGGATGAAATTGCACGCCATAGATATGGCGAGTCGTGTCGCCGACGGCAGCGTAGGGTGAGTTGTCGGATTGTGCGAGCGAGACGAATCCTTCGGGCGGTTGTTCGATGCGGTCGCCGTGCGACATCCACACCCGCATGACGTCTGGCAAATTGCTCAACAAATCACTGCGGTCACGCTGTTTGATGAGCGCCGCGCCATATTCACGCGCCTGCGAAGCCGCCACTCGTCCACCGAGCGCGTGCGTCAAGGCTTGCATCCCGTAGCAGATGCCGAGTATCGGCCGGTCATTGTATAGGATGTGTGACGGCACTTGTGGGGCGTCTGCTTCATAGATGCTGTTCGGCCCACCGGAGAGGATATAACCGCATGGATGGTGATAGTTGATGGCATCCGGCGGTGCATCATGAGGGAAGACTTCGGCATACACATTTTGTTCGCGGATACGCCGGGCGATCAATTGCGTATATTGCGAGCCAAAATCGATGATGGCGATGCCGCCGTGTCGCGGGTCGGTCATGACGACTCTGCAATCACAATCTGCCCATCATCCATATTGGTGATGATGGCGAGTGCCTCGACCGGTACATCGTACCCGGCGCGTTTGAGGCGTTCGCGCCCGCCCTCGAATGACTTTTCGACGACGACGCCGACGCCGACAAGTTCGGATTGTGCGCTTTTGACCATGCGTGCCATCGCCAACAACGTTTCGCCGGATGCGAGAAAGTCATCGATAATCAAGACCCGTTCGCCGCTGTGCAAAAATTCTGCCGACACCAACAAATTGACCTCGCCGCCTTTGGTGTGGCTTGGCGCCGTTTCGAGATACACCGGCCCCGCCATCGTAATCGGTTTGTTCTTGCGTGCGTAGACGACCGGCACGTTCATGACGAGTCCGGTCATCATCGCCGGTGCAATGCCGGAGATTTCTGCCGTTAGAATGCGGTCGATTGGGATATGCGCAAAACGTTGTGCGAGTGCCTCGCCGACCTCGCGCATCAGAGCCGGGTCGAGCTGATGATTGAGGATGCTGTCGATTTTTAAGATGCCACCGCCGAGATTTTGCCCTTCGGCGCGGATACGTTCAATCAACGCTTTCATCGTGTGCATCCTCCGACAATGTTTGACCGCCTTCTTCTTCGTAGACATCGGCGAACAACATTTCGAACGACCCACCCGGTAAAGATTGCAATTGCGCACCGGCTTCTTGCCCGGCGGACGAACGCAACGACTCGCTCATCGCGTCTCGACTCTCATAATAAACTTCGAGGATGCGATAGTAATCTGCTTCACCAAGTGGCGAACCCCACACATCGACCACTTGCCGCCGTTGGATATGCGGCATCTGTTCGACCCGCGCCAGAAAATTGTTGTACGTTTCTTCAAATGCCGCGCCTTGCGCCGCCATGCGGAACATGACCATGAATTTAACCATTGAGTTTCATCCTGTCGATCAAAGTGTGAGTTGTTCGAAACCAAGCCGAATGACTTTTGCCATTAGCACTCTGCGGTGCGAAAGGAATGTTTCGTAATCCATTTCATACCATCCTTCTGGCAAAGCGTGCCAGAACATCATTTGACGAATTTCTTCCTCCGAAAATCGTTCCATGTATTCTGGGAAATAGTCTGCGGGGTGCTGATCTTTTATATCGAGGTTGTCGCCCCATTCAACAAGGGCAAAGTTAGCAGCTTGATTGATTGCTCGTGTTTCTTCAATTCCAATTCGTTTGAGATAGGCTTTCGGAAATAAATGGTGTCTTTCAACAGGACTTCTTTTTGTGCGCAAAGCCGGGTCAAGTAATTCTTGTACTTTCATGTGTGAAAATAACACGCGAGCATCTAGTAAGTTGAGCGCCGCATAATAGCCGAACAAATATGGACTACGTGCTGCGGAAGTTTCCAGACTATTGGGCAGGGTGATTTCCCAAAAATCATTCGTCAGAGCGCCGTCAATGATTTGTGTCAATGTCAAGATGAATGTATGACCGTCTTTAATGTTACGCAGACGTGCGAGGTCTTGATCCATAATTGTTTCGGGTGACCCGCTGTATCGTCCGGTGAGCGCCGTCATAAAAAACCACCGCGCCATCAAGTTGCGTAGTATGAATAGATCAATAGTGTAATTGTATTTGCCAATCAAAAACATGGCGTAGGCGTAAATAATCGCCATCTCAGATGTGATCATTGAATTGCTGCGAAAGCCAGCACGAACCAGAACAGTCAAGAAGTCGTGCCAATTTTGTACATTCAGGACATAATTCTGCGCCTTTTTCAAAATTTCAAATTGTTCAATACGCCGTTCATCGGAGAATTGCCCTGTGTCGAGGTCTTTTCCCCGCAAAATAGAATAAACATGCTGAAGACGCGCCCTTTTAAATCCAAGTGCCACAGAAGTTCGTAAAAGTTGATCTGGTGCAGGTTGAATAAAATGATTAAAGGGTGAGGGGGTGTTATTTGCAGGAGGACGGCGAGATTCGCGTGCGAATGTTTCCAGATTTGCACGGCCCTCGTCCCAAAAGACGGATAACAGTGTCAAAATGAAGTCAGCTTGCCGCAGTTGTACACCCTTACTGTTGATTCGCACAAAAATATCGGCAACCTGTTGCTCATCAACTGTTGATGCAATTTCCATTGCTGTGAAAGGATAATTTTGTAGATCGTATACGCGATCAATCGCTGAGCTGATCGTTTCTTCATCCTCTTCGGTTAATTCGTGTGTTTCGTTCAAGTTGTTCAAAAAATTGCGAACAATTTTGAACGATGTCATGCCTTCTGTCCACAATTTGGAGATGTCAGGAATAAACTCCGGGTCACGACGAATAGCTGCATCTGCCACTTCAAAGAGAGCATCACGAGGACGAAATGCAATCTGAATTTGCATGTGCTGATGTTCCTGATTTAGAACTGGGATTCCCTTCAAAACTGAGTACAAAGATGTTAGACGTTGTTGTCCATCGACGATCAGTAAACGTGGAATAGGATTGTGTTTTGTGGAGATGCCGATTTGTCTTGTGTTATTAAAATTGTGATTAGCCCAGAAAAGTAAGTATCCAACGGGGAAACCCTTATAC
>RFIA01000007.1 GCA_003695675.1 Chloroflexota bacterium | reverse complement strand
TAGCCCAGCTTGTGCGATTCGATTGCAAATTTGCTCGACCAGATTTGTTGACCGGCCACGCGCTTCTGCCGGAATTAATAAATGCGCGACCCAAAAATTCGGACTCGACGCGAGCGATGGGCGCAATCCAACTTGTGCGAGTCGTTTTGTCCACAACTGTGCGGGAATGTCGGTAAGGATGCCGACTCCATCGCCCTCACCCTCAACGATACCAGTACGATGTCCCATCCGTGCAAGCGCTTCAATCGTCCGTTTGACATTACCGTGGGTGGCCTGACCACCTTTGCGCACTGAGCAAATTAATGCGCAGGCATCGTGTTCTTTGGTGTCAACAGGATGCAAGGCCGGATCATTGGAGAATAAAATATCGCTGGGTTGCATAGCTTCCTCCCGGCAAGCGTCAATTTAAGCATTTCGCGAAATTTAAGTTTAATGTGTGCTGGGCTATCCTGCTATCATGGTGTTAGCAGATTTTATCTGTGCAGTTTGCCCAAATCATATTACTTGAAAGGGTGAAAGTGTTGAGAATTGGAAAGCTAACAACAGAAAATCGGTCAATTTGTGCAAATTGATAAATGACTAACACTAAACTCAGTTCATTGTCAACAGACGCCGGATGGTGAGTGCAAGATGCAATGCCAACCGGATCTCCGGTCGGTTGAGGTCGATTTCCGCAATTTCGTTGATGCGGTTCATACGATAGAGGAGGGTGTTGCGATGTACAATAAGCATTTCTGCTGTTTGGCTTAAATTGCCGTGACAAGCAAAAAAGGCTTCCAGTGTTTTAATCAAATCGGCATGTTGTCTTAAATCATACTCAATTAATGCGCCGAGTGTGCGTTCGCAAAATTCAAGCAATTTGTCTCGATCAGATAAACTTAAAATAAGTTGATATACGCCGAGATCACCGATATAGAGCGGGTTGTCGGTTTGCAAACGTTTTGCGAGGTCAAGTGCTTTTAGAGCATCACGATAGCTTGTTCGCCACGCCCCAATCTCGCGAACAGGTTGACCAAGCCCAATCGCGACCAATGCGCCAGGTAGCTGCTTTTGAACTTCTTTTGTAATGTTTTGGGCAAGAGCGAGACTGGTATCAATTGGATTTTTGACACTGGTTGCATGGAAAACGAGAATTTCATGTTCGCGTTGATAGACTAAGGCCTTCTCATCATTGTTCAGAAGGACATTGTTGACCAACGTTTCAAGACGACGGAACGATGGTTTTTTATCTGTATCTTGCCATGTTAGCACCATCGCCAAATGAGTTTGTGTCATTTCATGATTAAAACGTTCTCCCTGTCTAATGGCTTCTTGTTGGCTCACATCCCCTAAGAGCAAGCGGTCGAGGAATGAGCCTCGCAGCCGTTTTTCAGTATCACTGATGGCTTTGGCTTTTGCCATTTCGAGTGCGCAAGCCGCGGCACCGTGTTCGGCAACCAGTACATCCACATCATCAATTTCGCTATCTAAGCCTATAATTGACAAAAAGCCGCGCCCAATATTATTGGTGACGATGGGGGCAACGAGGCGTGTATAACCATGTATTGGGAGGTTTTGCATTAAGACCGGATTGTCAATTTCCGTAACACGATGCCGATCTTGAATTTCAAGGGGCAGGTGGTTAATCTTGCTGAGAAATTGCTCAATATCTTCCCATTTATTAATGAATTGTGGTTGAACTGAACTGTAGATAATTTGTAGGCGTTTATCTTGTATGACGACCGTTTTACCCGTCAAGCGTGCCATAGAGTTGATGAGTTCGGGCAACCCTTCATTTTCAGAAGATATTTGTGTTAGTTGACGATATATTTGGGTGCCTCGTCGCTCGATTTGGCCTTTGCGGTCTACAAGTAGACTGACGATTGCTTTTTCTACTTCTCTTATTCGACTGCCAGAAGGCAATTCAAGAATAGGGATATTGTTTGCATTAGCTTCGGCGATGGCTGTTGGCGAAGGGGAGTCGCTTAATACAATCGCTGCTGCCGAATTTTCTGTGGCCCAACGAATTATATCAGTATCGGTTTTTACAGTTTTGTGATTGCTTCGAGATGTGCGAGGGGCAACCAAGATGATTTCATGATTTTGCAGTGATTTTGTCGATATATCATCTTCAAGATAAATAATCGTTGCCCATGTGACAGATTGGTTGAGTCGACCATCACCGGTTACGACTCGCGTGCCAAGCGGCAGAGCAAGTTTTCTCACATCTTCGACAGTTATAGCATTGCTAGTATGTGCCATCATGCCCGCCAAGCACAACTGGTTGATAGATCTTCAACCGCATTTTCAGATAAAGTTTAACAATTTTCAATGTGCAATCGCTTTATGCACTTCATGATACGTGATTTGGGTTTATTTGTTTGCTGTTTTATTCGAGGTTAGAATATGGTGGTGTTGTGTGATAAGTAACATGTCTTCAGGATAGTTTTCTTTTTGATTGCATCATGTAAATTACTCATGCTGTTCTTGGAGTAAACGATGATAGCAACCTTTCCACAATGTCGGGTTACGTGTCAGCTTTGTTACTTTAATCTCTGAGAATTTTGGCAAAAGTTTGACGAGTAATTTTGGCAATTGTTGCCACTCTTCATTTCTAAGCATTGTTTCAAGTTCATCGGATATTTCGCTAACCCAGAACCATCGTTGGCGGAATTCCTCGGCTTTCATCCAGTAGTCTCGTTTTTCCCATGCGGCTGCCGACTGGTCAATACCCGCATTAATTTCGCGTAAGCAATACACCAACATAGCAATCATGTCTTTGACATCATCGTCAACATTTTGCTTTTGACTAAGCCGTCGTAGAATTTCTGCGGATGTTCGCATCAGTTGGTTGCGCTTTTTGCCGGTGCTTTCTGTGTTAATGATACGACCCATAAGTAGTTTTCCCGTATTTTCTTTATGCAAGATTGAAAAGAGATGTTGGACACTTGAAGATCAACATGAATATTATTTGACGGGACGTAATCCTTTGTATACGCGCCCACCGCTGAGGGTTTTTAGGATTGTTGATGCGGGTTTGCCGAGATATTCGCCAAGTTCGTTGGGTGTGAGTGGTTTATTGCCATTGACGAGAAATACACGGAAAATGGCGTCTACAAGAGCAGTGTGCTCATTGATGAACTCAGAATTTTGGATAATCATACGAATTGCATATCCCAGATTGTCCAATTGATGAACTTCACCGGTTTCAGGATCAACATAATCAATTAGCTTACTGCTATCGTAGCCGCTTAATTGATCGCGCTGTTCTGGTGGAAGATGGCTGAGCAGATAGATGCTTAAATCTTCTTGACTGCGTTCCCACCATGTGTAATCGATATGAAATTGCGTTTCTAATGATGGTTTGATGAGCTTGCTGGGTTTTCGCATAATGTTGCTACAGCTTTCTGTTCGCAAATCAGCCAGTCAATTTCCAATATTGACCGCCCATATTTTGAAATTCTGGGTTTGCTGAGAGAATAGCAAGAATTGGGCCGGGTGGACAACGTCGTAAGATATTGATGGCACTATATAAAGTTTTGGCATGAACAGTTCCTTGGGGGGTCAGGCGTCCCAATTCTGGCAGAATCTCTTTCATGATTGCAAACAAAGTGCGCTTTTCATCCTGTACACGTCGATGAAGTGCATCAATACGCTCTAAATCATCGGCACCGATAATCATTAAGTCATCGTAATTCGCACCAATTGCTCGTTTTTCATTCTTAAAACTCAGATGGGTATTTTGAATAGAAATCAGTCGAATCCATTCAATACGGGCAGGATATGCTTCGAAACTTACAATGATGCGTCCGGGATTATCATTTTCACGGGCGACACTGACGTATGCTCCAACAGGCAAGCGATGTTTTCGGTAATAACGTTCCAATCCATATACATAGCGCCCGGCAGGAACAACCCAACCAGAGAATTCTTCACCATCTTGTTTATCAATGAGGGTAATCCAGATGCGCGAAGCGGTTGTCGCTTTAGGGAATATCTGCCTTGTCTGTTGATTTAGTGGGAATGTTCCCAACCGTCGATGAGGATAAATCAATGTTATTGTCGCAGCGTCTTGATCTATTTCAGTCTGAGTATCGATTGGCGAGTATTCGTCCGCAATTTCTTCTTCTAATGCTAGCATCTCAGAAGATAACAATGCCCGATCATATTCAATTTTAGCATATTGCAGTTCCGATGGTATTTGCTTCACCTCATTAGGCTGCATTTCGCTTAAATGCCACAGAATTTGCCCGGCAGGGCCAACTTCATCGAAACGGCGATCATGCTTCAAGTGGTAATTCAAGGAGAAGAGTTGTAATTCAAGGGAGGAGTCACCAAGACTTCCAATATCGCTAAGTATGTGTGCTGTATCAAGCGGGACCCCTCCTGCAAGAGCAAGCGATGCTTCAGCTAAGTTAAGATGGCCAATGTTCACTTCAAGAATTAAGTCACGTAGAAACCAATATTCACCCACAGAGGCTAATTCGGGTGCCTTCTGGAGAAAATTCTTCAACATTTGGATGAAAGATTCGGTAAGTAATTCTTTTGATGATGATGTCTCTATAGGATATGCAAAAAGATCATCATCGTCGTTATCTCGATTGAGCTTGTGTGCAACTGACAAATTGCTTGCGAATTCTCTTATGTCTGGAGAATTCTGGCCTCCATCTTCGAACTCAACACGGATGACATCAAAGGTGCCAAGATCAAGATTGTTCCCTTCACGTTGGTCGATAATAACAGCTGTTGCGTATTCCAGCGCTGGAAAGAGCAATCGCTGCCCGATCTCATAAGTACGAGACGGATCATATACGACGACGTCTTTGAACTTATTTTCGAGCAGGGCTGTTTCTTGTTGTAATTTGTTTTGGATGAGGGCTTCGGCAAGTTCGTTCGTAGAAAGTGGTTTTTCTTGCTCAAGCAGTATACTCATTATTAGATCAAGGTCATCATCGTCAATACTCAACTTACGACCCATTTGGTGGTGGGGCATCAACGCGGTTCGCCTCCAATGATTTTGATTAATTTGGGGAAATGCCCGGAGCTGTAATCGTACATAAACTGTTTGTTAATTATAATGGAAGGGGCTTGCACATTTCAAGGCTAGCTTGATAGGGATTATGCCTTCATCTTAATTACGGGATTATGTATCTGCCGCACGGAAGCAGAATAAGAACTAGGCAAAGGATGTGTCACTATGTATACTTGCTTATCTGTATCTGCGTAAAATTTTATTCAGACGTTATATGATATATAGCGCTGATGTTTTAGATGAGGTGAAGAATAATGCCTAAGAGAACCTGGCAACCCAAAATCCGCCGTCGTAAACGTGTTCATGGTTTTCGCAAGCGTATGAAAACACGGGGGGGGCGAAAAGTGTTGAAAGCAAGGCGTGCTCGGGGACGACACAATTTGGCGGTGACTCCCAATCACGTCAAAAAAGTCAACTGGAACGCTTGACTACTGTATTAGATGCAACGGAAATTTCGTATTCACACATCCAATCAATTTCAACGAGTTCGTCATGAGGGGCGCAGTTATCATCACGATTTGATGGTTCTACTTGTCGCCCCCAATCGATTGCCTTTTAACCGTTTTGGAATTATTACCAGCCGTCGTGTTGGGAAAGCGGTGCAGCGTAATCGGGTGCGTCGCCTGCTTCGCGAAGCTTTACGTCGATTGATGATTGACATGCCTAGTGGATACGATATTGTGGTGGTCGCGAAAAGTGCTCTTGTCGGGCAAGAATTCAACACTATCGTTGAGGTGCTTCGATTGTTGTTTCGGCGGGCAGGTTTGGTCGAAGATTTAATAGAAGGGTGGTGATTTATGAAGCGATTGGTTCTGGCCCTTATCCGGTTTTATCAGAAACAGATTTCCCCTCGAACACCACCGAGTTGCATCTATTATCCAACTTGTTCGTATTATACCTATGAGGCTATTGAACGGTATGGCGTTATTCGTGGTGGGTGGATGGGTATCAAACGAATCGGTAGATGCCATCCGATGAGTGCGGGAGGCTATGATCCTGTTCCAGATTTGGATGGCGCGCGCCACATACACGATCATGACCATCATCATGCGCATGATATACCGACTGAAATTGGAGACTAATTGGGTGGACTTTTCGTTAATTTTTAAGCGCAGAAGACTTCTCTTTGTTGCGCTCATATTTGGGCTGCTTGCCGCAGCCTGTTCGCGAAGGGTTGGTACAAGTTGGCCTGGTGTCGGGGTCGTCGGTGACCAACAACAAATTGCCGTTGCTTTCCAGAATAGGGTTGCCCTTGTTGATCCTGCAACAGGCCAAGCGGTACAGCTTGTAGATTCTGATGGGGATGTTCGACTAGATGCTGAGGGTAATCCACGTATTTGGCAGATCAATGGTAGTGAGAATAACGGCGCACAATTCTTTACGCCGCCGATAGTTGCTGATGATGAAACACTATACCTAGCGTCTTTTAATGCGGGAATGTTTGAGGTTGACTTACCCACTGGGCGAATCAATAACCCGAGTGGTGTCGAATTGGGACAACAAGTTGTTGCTAACCTTTTGACAACGTCTGATCTGATTTATGTCGGTTATGTTGACAAGAATTTTGCTGCGCTCAATCGTGAAGATTTTAGTGTACGGTGGACATTTGAAACTGAACATGGTGTTTGGTCCGCACCGTTGCTTGTAGACGGGGTGTTGTATATTCCCTCATTGGATCACAATTTGTATGCTGCCGATGCTGCTACTGGGGAAGAGTTGTGGCGTGTTGATCTCGGTGGCGCGGTTACTTCAGCCCCGGTTTATGCCGATGGACACTTGTACATTGGCAGTTTTGCCCGCAAAATTTTTGATATTTCCGCTCAAAGTGGGGAAATTTTATCAGAATATGCGACGGAAGATTGGGTTTGGGCGTCTCCGACTCTAGTTGATGATGTGCTCTATGTACCTGACTTGGCAGGTTATGTTTATGCGCTTGAAATCGCTGATGGTCTTTCCCAACGTTGGAAAGCACTCATCGCAACAGATGCGATCCGCCCGTCGGCAGTGGTTTTTGATGATACCATCGTGGTTGCTTCACGAGATCATAATATTTATTGGATTAGTCGCGAGACGGGCGAACCATTGTTCAACCGGGTGCTTTCTGATGAAGCGCTTTCGGATTTGCATGTGATTGCAGCCGATGAAGACGCTGGTATTGATGAAGATTTGCTCATTGTCGGCACAATGTCTGGTGATGAACGTTTGGTTGCATTCACGCTTGATAATGGCGAACGTGTATGGACGTATAGTGGGCCGTAATTAAGCACTGCTCTATGTTCAATCTATTTTGATATGGAGACCTTCGATTAATGTTTGATATAATTTTGAATCCATTTGTTACGGCACTCACGTTTCTGTATTCGGTGTTGGGTAACAATGTTGTGCTCGCCATTGTGGTTTTCACGATACTTATCCGCTTGGTGACATTCCCATTGACGATGCAACAGCAACGTTCTACAAAAGCCATGCAGGAATTGCAACCGGAGCTGAAAAAGCTCCAGAAAAAATATAAGGACGACAAAGAAAAACTGTCGCAAGAGCAGATGCGATTGTATAAGGAACACGGTGTCAATCCATTGGGAGGGTGTCTACCGCTTATCATTCAATTTCCAATTTTGATTGGGCTGTATCAGGCGATTTTATTTGCGTTGGCTGCTTCACCGCTTGGTCTAGTCAATCTTTCGGGACGGTTTCTTGTGCCCGGCCTAGATCATCTCGTGCCTTTGAATAATCAATGGTTGGGCATGAATCTTGCCGTTTCGCCGACTGATAATCCACAATATGCGTTGGCCCTGCCTGTTATCGTTGTAATCACGACATTTATCCAGTCGAAGATGACGGTGCCGGCTACTCCACCCCCTGATGACGAAGATAAGCCCAACCAAGCCGCGGCGATGACGCAGTCGATGACAACGATTATGCCTTTGATGTTTGGCTTTTTTGCCTTGTCATTTTCGGTTGGGTTGTCGCTCTATTTCATTGTATCGAATTTAGTTGGCATTGCTCAATACAGCCTGACAGGTAATGGCGATATTCGTCGAGTGTTCAAATTGGGATCGGATGATTCGCCAAGTAAGCCAGCCAAAAAGTCGAAATCGGGGAAAACACCCAAAGCAAAGAAAGCTCAATAAATATTTATTACACCAATTCTCTTGGCGCGTTGCGGTTAAAGCTACAAGAGATGACAAACAACAAAAGGCATTATAGAGAATGGATGAAAAACATTCGACAGAAATTGTTGCTGATACTGTTGAGGATGCGATTGCGAAGGGTCTTGCTGAATTGGGAGCCGGGCCAGGAGATGTTATTGTCGAGGTGTTAGAAGAGCCTAGCAAGGGGATGCTTGGTTTTGGTTCGCGCCCTGCCCGGGTTCGACTACAGTTGCTTGTTTCGCGAGAAGCTCAGCCTCAAGAGACGCATGAAGAGACGCACAAAACCACCACGTTGGATGACACATCTTATGATGATATTGCCGATGATTATAGTCATCTTGCTCAAGACGCTGGTGATGAGATGCTTTCTCATTATCAACAGCAAGCGATAGTTGATGATTCGCAACTCGGCGATGATGCGAATGTTGGCCGTGCGGTTCTGCTTGAATTATTGGATAGAATGGCAATTGATGCAGACGTGACTATTCGACGAGCCGAAACATCAGATGATGACGATGATACCCCATGGTTGCTTGATGTTAGTGGCGAGAATCTGAGCCGTTTGATTGGGCGCCGTGGTGAAACATTGTCTGCTCTGCAATATATCACTCGCCTTATCACGAGCCGCGAATTGCAACGACGAGCTAACATTATTATTGACGTTGATGGTTATAAATCGCGCCGAGCCGGAAAGTTGCATAACCTAGCATTGCGCATGGCTGAGCAAGTGACGCAACGCAAGCAATCGGTGACACTTGAACCGATGCCACCTTATGAGCGTCGCATTATTCATCTCGCTTTGAGAGATTATGCCGGTGTCGATACGCGGAGTGTCGGCGAAGGCGATTCTCGCAAGGTGACCATCATCCCAACATGAATCATCTATGACTGAAAATTATGATTATCTTTTTATCGGTCACGCCACTGCTGACCTCACCGAAGAGGGGCGGCGTCTTGGTGGCACGGTTTCGTATGGCGCGCGTACCGTTCATGCTTTTGGCAAACGTGTCGCCTTGTTGACGAGCGCGGCAACAAATGAGCCGTTGCTCGACGAGTTGCGTCCTTTTGCCGATGTTCGATCTCTTCCGGCTGAAGCGACATCGACATTTGAGAATATTTATGACGCGAGCGGCAAGCGCAAACAATATATTCGCAGTGTTGCTGCGAAAATCTCGGCTGATGATATTCCTGCGGAATGGCTCTCTATCCCCCTCGTGCATTTAGCCCCCCTTACTGACGAAGTGGATCCGCAAATTGCCCATCAATTCAAAGACGCGACTGTTCTGTTGACGTTGCAAGGTTGGCTCCGGCGTTGGGATGCCGATGGCCTTGTGCATTTTAAGCGTTGGTTTGATGCCGATGTGCTGCGCTCAATTGATATTGTTGTTTACAGCGAAGAAGATATTGTCGAAGCGCCGGACCTCGAACAAGCATTTGCTGAGCATGTCGAGCATTTGATTGTCACTCGTGCCGAAAAGGGTGGCACTTATTATCATAATGGTGAAGCAGTCGATTACGATACACCACAGGTTGAAGTTGTTCATGCGACGGGGGCGGGTGATATATTTGCGGCTGCTGTGTTGACTTGCCTCCCGATGTTTGATGGCGATATGCTCAAGTCGATTCGTGTTGCTGCACGGCTTGGCGCTATTTCAGTAACTCGCTTCGCGCTCGACGGCACGCCCTCACCCGAAGAAGTGCAGCAGGCAATTGCAGAAGTGGAATGATGTGATGTCTTCATCCCTCATCGACACGATTGTGTTTAATGGCGATATTGTTACACTCGATGCGCACACGACTCGCGTTTCGGCACTCGCTTTGCATAATGGGCGCGTTGTCGCGGCGGGCAGTGATGATGATATACTGCCTCTCGCAGGCTCTGACACACAACGTTATGATCTCGACGGGCGTTTCGTCATTCCTGGCCTGACCGACGCGCATATTCATTGGCAAGGGGTGGCGCGTGCATTGCATCAAGTGGATGTGTTTGAAGTCGAGTCGAAGCAGGTTGCTGTTGAACGAGTCGCTGAATATGCTCAGCGACTTGCTTCCGGTGAATGGATTATTGGTCATGGTTGGGTGCAAGATATTTGGCCGGGCAAAGCCTTCCCCTCTGCTGCTGATCTCGATTCGGTGACGCCAAATCATCCGGTTTATCTTCGTGCGAAAAGCGGACACGCCGCTTGGGTCAATTCACTCGCTATGCGTTTGGTTGGGATCAATGCCGATACACCCGACCCTGATGGCGGGCAGATTGTGCGCGATGCGAACGGCGCACCAACAGGAATTTTGCTCGAAACAGCGATGGATTTAGTCGCGGACAAGATACCTTCGCAAACTGCTGAACAACTCGCCGAGCAAATGAAAGCCGCACAAACCCATGCGCTATCTGCTGGGTTGACCGGTATTCATGATTTTGACGATCCGCTTTGTTTGCAGGCTTTGCAAATCCTGCGTGAACGTGATGAACTCAGCATCCGTGTCGTCAAGAATATCAATCAAGCATTTTTACCCGCCGCACTTGAGTCAGGACTGCGTTGGGGCTTCGGTGATGAGTGGTTACGTATTGGTGGCCTCAAGTTGTTCTCTGACGGCGCACTTGGCCCGCGCACTGCTTATATGATCGAACCCTACATCGGGGAACCGAACAATTACGGCATCCCCGTTATCGACAAGGAAGAAATGATTGAACTCGTGCAGCAGGCGACATTAGCCGGCTTACCTTCGACGATTCACGCCATTGGCGACCGCGCTGTTCATGATGTGCTGGATGTATATCAAGCAGCACGCCGTGTTGAACATGAGCATCATATCAGCCGGACATCGCGTAGACATCGCATCGAGCATGTGCAGATTGTTCACCCCGATGACGCGCATCGTCTTGCCGAACTCAACCTCATCGCGTCGATGCAACCGATTCACGCCACGTCGGATTATATTATGGCCGACACCTATTGGGGCGAACGGTCGCGCTTTGCGTATAATCCGCGCTTGCAAATCGATCAAGGTGTCGTCGTCGCATTCGGTTCTGATGCACCGGTTGAACCACTGCACCCCCTCAAAGGCATTCATGCGGCAGTCACACGACAGCGGCCTGATGGTTCGCCCGGCCCCGACGGTTGGTATCCCGATGCGCGTTTGACACTCGACGAGGCGTTACACGGTTTCACAACCGGCCCCGCTTATGCTGCGGGTATGGAATCGTCTGTCGGTAAACTCGCGCCCGGTTATCTCGCTGACCTCGTTGTACTCAGCGAAGACCTTTATGCTATTCCTCCCTCCGACATCCTCCATGTCGATGTCATCGCCACCATGGTGGGCGGTGAATGGCGCTATGGTGAAATGTAACGCCCCTCATGTTTGGAACAGCGTCGCCGTCGTGAAGATCACATGAAACGGCTGGCAGTAAATCACAACGCTGTTGAACATGCTCAAATCAACATCCGGCGGAATATCGTAATTTTGATTGCCGACATTGCCCTTGAGTGGGCCGAGTTCGACGAAGCCTTGTTGAAATTCTGAGCGCGAACGCGGTTCTTCGTGAACGGCGAGATAGACGCGCAAATCTGGCCCGTTGGTCGAGCGAAAATTCTCGAAGCGCAAAAATCGACTGCCATCCGGCATCTGATAAATCGTCGCCGTGCCCGTTCCGCTATGAACCGCATCGACGCGGGTGAAGTCGCCGGTGCTGAGTGGAATCGGCGTGTCGTTCGCTTCGGGCATGTCTTGCTCTTCTTCCGGGATTTCGCTGTCCGCGCTCAGGTCTGCCGTGACAAGCGCAATCGCCGCGGCGCGATCTTGATTCGCCATCTGCAGATAGACCGCTTGTTGCTCAGCCGGTAAACGCGCGAATGCCGGTTGCAAAGCCGGGTCTAATCCCGGGAAGGCTTCATCGACGACGCGATCAATAAAATAAGGACTCCACAACGGGAACGTGAATGTCGCTGCAATAACACCAAATCCGAATAAGATCAGTAAGATGTGTAATCTGTTGTTCAAGCAACGCCTCGTTATGATACACTTTTTGCATTTTTTTGCGGCGGCACGGGGGGGGGTGCGCCGCCATAACGGCCACAAGCGTTTGTTGCGGCAATTGCGGCACGCCATTTCACCAAATTTTTGCAATTTTCGCCAATTGCGATATGCGAACACGCCGGATTTCACGACTCATCACGCATCACTTTCAACTCATGACTCCCGAAGAATCCTACCACAAAATGACGTTCCTGTGTTTACAAAAAGGCAAACTTTTTCGCAACATTTTGCCGGGTGTGGCTGTAACATTCAAATCGTGTATAATCGATAACAGCCTAGTTTTGTAAGCATCATGCACACATCACGACGGAATGACGTACATGTCCCACATATTCATCAGTTACAGTACGAAGAACAAAGAGTATGCCTATCGCTTGGCCGAAGCGCTCAAAACCCGCGGTTACAACATTTGGATTGATAACGAGAAGCTGGGTGGCGGTGACGATTGGTGGAAGATGATTGTCACGGCTTTGCAAAAAAGTGCGGCCTTCATCGTCATCATGACGCCGCAATCGCACGACTCGCATTATGTGCAAACCGAAGTGACGCTAGCAATTGACTGGCACAAACCGATCTTTCCTCTGCATCTTTCCGGCGATAAAAAAGCTGTCAACTGGCTCAAATTGACGACGCGGCAAATCGAAAGTGTGAATGGTGGCGTCCTGCCTAGTGATGATTTTTTCCAACGCTTGCCGGAAGCGGCCCGCAGTGAGGGACAAGGAAAAGAAGCGGACGTGAGTCCTGATGAACTCATCGTGGATGATGCAGTCGCACGGGTGATTGAGAATCCGCCGCCCGCCGATGATGTTGCCGACGACGGAGATGATTTCGATGTCGATGCCGCGATTGATGCCTTTGAAGAAGCGGAAGAAAACGAAGATTGGTACGCCGCCGCCGAATGGTTGCGGCGGATACGCGAACACGGCGAATGGCCGTCAATTTTCTTGCTCGACGATTATGAACGTGACATCGCTGAACGGGTCGCGGAACTCGAATTGCAAAAAGAGCGCGACCGGCAGCGCCCGGCTGCTGAACGCGATTACCGGCGCATCCTAACACGCATCGAACGCGGCGACCCGCCGGAACGAATCGCGATGATGGTCAGTGCTTTTCGAGAGCAATATGATTGGTACGACCCACAGGATTTGCGTTATCGCTTTCCTCATGTCTTGACCGTGCTGCCACCGCCATTTGAATGGTGCGCAATCCCGGCGGGTGAGGTGACTCTCGTTGGCCGCAAGGATAGCTATATTGCCGAAGGTGAATCGAGGACATTCCCGGTCGCTGCC
>RFIA01000077.1 GCA_003695675.1 Chloroflexota bacterium | reverse complement strand
GAAGACCTCGACTTGAGTTATCGCGCACAACTCGCCGGATGGCGCTTTCTCTATCTGCCGGATGTCGTCGTGCCCGGCGAAGTCCCGCCGCAACTCGCCGCGTATAAACAGCAACAAGCGCGTTGGGGGCAAGGCAGCACACAATGCTTGCGCAAACTCATCGTTCCCGTGTGGCGCGGCGACTTCACACTTGCGCAGCGCATCATGGCGACGCTGCATCTGTCGCAATACCTGCCGGCGCCGATGTTGTTGCTTCTCTTGCTGCTGACACCGATTTTGCTGATAAGCGGCGGCTTCGAGCGCTTTCCATCGCTTGCACCGCTCGGTGTGAGCGGCGTCGGCCCGCCGTTGATGTACGCTATCGCGCAGGCGAAACTCTATCCCGATTGGAAGCGGCGGATGCTCGTCTTCCCACTCGTGACGATTCTCGGCACCGGCATCGCGTGGAACAACACCCGCGCCGTCCTCGCGGCTTTGCGCAGCAATAGCGGTGAATTCAAACGCACGCCGAAATTCTCGCGGCGATGGCAAAGCAGTCGTTACGCCATGCGCGGCGATGCCTCGTTGTGGATAGAAGCCGGTTTCGCACTGTATGCGTTATGGGGTATGCTGATGGCCGCACGCCATGCGCCACTGTTGATACCGTACATGGGGACATTCTTCGCCGCCTTCGCCGGTATCGTCGTGTGGCAAGTGGCCGACCGTTGGCAGATGCGGCGCTATGCCTTGCGCGACATGCGCCCGAAACATTATGGCATAATGAAACTGTTGCTCGGTGCTCTCAAACGAGTGATGTGATATTCCCGATGCTTCGTAGGGGCGACCCTACTCGTCGAGTCGCCCCTACAAATTCGCAATCGATTTTGACTTCTTGGGTTATGCCTTGTCTCAACCGATACACGCCCAACAACAGTGCGATTCAAATCAGCTTAGCGCGGATAGCGTATAGCATATCGCTCGTTTGGTAACTGCCTCAGGATGAATATCCTCTGAGAAGACAGCGCCCTGCATTGACGGTGCATGACAATGCCGTTACTATCCCAATGTATAGTGGTACAGCGACTTATCAGGGAGTTTGATGTGACTGTTCAACCGATACCCGCGCCGGCCAAAAAGCAAGATGTCGATTATGTTTTCTATGAACTGACCCGCAGCATTTGCCCGGTGTGTCGCCGCGTGCTCGACGCCAAAGTGCTGCTGCGCGACAACAAAGTCTATATGCGCAAACGTTGCCCAGAGCACGGCGAATTTGAAGCGCTCATCTATGGCGATGCGGAAGCGTATACGGCGCACAGCAAATACAACAAACCGGGCACGATTCCACTCAAATTCACGACTGAGATTGAACACGGTTGCCCACACGACTGCGGTCTGTGCCCCGACCATCAACAGCACGCTTGTCTTGGCATCATCGAGGTCAACAGCGCTTGCGATATGGATTGTCCGTTGTGTTTTGCCAATGCGGGCGCGGGTTTTAACCTGACGCTTGAAGAAGTCGAGGGCATTCTCGACCATCTCGTCGCCACCGAGGGCGAGCCAGAAGTCGTGCAATTTTCCGGCGGTGAGCCGTCGATCCATCCGCAAATCATCCCGATGATGAAGGCTGCCAAAGCGCGTGGCATCCCGCATGTGATGCTCAACACCAATGGCAAGCGCATCGCCAATGATGACGCTTTCCTCGACCAATTGGCCGAAGTACAGCCGGCGATCTATTTTCAATTCGACGGTTTTGAGGCGTCAACGTATGAATATCTACGCGCCGAGCCAGACATCCTCGACGAGAAGATGCGTGCGCTCGACCGGCTAGCGACGATTGATGTACAGGTGATGCTCGTCCCGGCGATTGAGCGCGGTGTCAACGAGCACGAACTCGGCGACATCATCAAATTTGGCATCGAGCACCCGGCGGTGCGCGGCATCAATTTTCAACCGGCGTTTCACTCCGGGCGCTTCGATGACGGGCACGACCCCATGCAGCGCATGACGAATTCGGACATCCTCACATTGATCGAAGCGCAAACCGATGGCATGTTCATGGTCAGCGATTTTGTGCCGGTGCCGTGCTGCTTCCCGACGTGTAACTCGGTGACGTATGCCTATATCGACTCGGATGACGATACCGTGCTGCCGATTTCGCGCATATTGAATGTCGATGAATATCTCGATTACATCACCAATCGCATCGTCGCCGACTTCAGCGCAGAGGTCAAAGCGGCGCTCGAAGCCTTATGGTCATCGTCGGCTGTGCCGGGCAGCGATAAAGCGGCACAAGACTTCGCGATTTCGTGTGCGGCGTGTGGCCTGCCGGACGGCGGACTCGATCTCGGCGCGTTTGCCAATCGCATGTTCATGATTGCGTTGCAAGATTTTATGGATCCGTGGACATTCAATCAGAAGAATCTAATGAAGTGCTGCAAAGAAATTCTGCTACCCGACGGCAAACAGATTCCGTTTTGCGCCTACAACAATGTCGGCTATCGCGAGCAAGCGCGGGAGCAACTCGCGGCCCGGCAGCGTGCGCGAGCCATCGCTGAGCGCGACGGGATTGATTACATACCCGAACCGTTGCACTTCGATTTTTCTGAGCCGTTCGTCCCAATGGCAAAGATTTCAATTGCAGAGATTAAGTAACACCAAGTCATTGCTACTTAACCGACACAAATAAACCGCAAAGACACAAAACATATTTCGAGGGTATGCTCTGTGCCCTTTGCGTCTCTGCGGTTCAATTTCTTTTTGCTCGATTCGTGGCAACATGCTGAGTAGTTACTTTCTGTTTAAGCGAAGTTACCACAATCGACGTAGCAATACTCAGCGTCTTCACCGGCTTCACATTTGCCGTTGCCGCATATCGGCTTGGGTTTCTCTTCTTGAGGTGGCGGCCCTTGCTCTGGCGGACTCTCGCGGAAGAGTGAAATCCGGTCGCTGACACAAACCGGCACCCCGCCCGCCAGCGCGACGACTTCCCACGCGAATGAGAATCCACCACCGATGGTGCTCATATTGCCGATCACATTGGTCGCATTGGGGTCACCCGTCTCGAACATACCGACGAGTTCGCCTCTCTCGTTATAGACATTGATGCGAAATCCGTTGAAATCACCGGCAGCCGGTGGGTCCCAGAAAAATGTCACCGGGCCGAAGGGGAAGCCATCGGTCGGCGATGTCGCTCTGAAGCCGGTGCAGTCAATCTGTGGCGGAGAGTCTCCAACTTGCGGCGGATTATTGATGATCGTAATCGGTAGTTCGTTGCCCATGCTGCACGGCACATTCAAGACTTGGCCGACGACGATAATATTGCCATTGATGATATTGTTGGCTGCGACGAGCGCTTCCACGGTTGTGCCATAACGTCGCGAAATCGCGAACAGGGTATCCCCCGCAACGACGGTGTGTGTTGCATTCGGGCCGCATTGCATCCCGTTGGCATTATCCCCGCCTTGCCCAGATGACGAGCCGTCGTCACCGCCATCATCATCAAGTATACGACTCAACATGAGCGACACAAGGTCGCCGATTTGAAGTTCTTCTTCGGTTGCCGGGCGTGGTTCGCCAAAGCTGATGATATTGCCGTCTTCGTCCAGCATAGCGTTGATAGCCTGCCCCGCTTCGATGATAACGCCGTCAATTTCGACATGCCCTTCGACGACGATGATGACAAATTCGGTATCCGAGATCGATTGCATGATAATCGTCGAGCCGATGCGGATGTCTGCGCCGTTGACAGTCAAATCGATTTGTATCCCTTCCGGGCTTTGAATCGCCAGAGCCGATGGCGCTTCGCTGCATTGCAGACCGCGCACGCCGGTCTGCACCGAGAAGGCCTGCAACGACGAGCGCGACTCGGAGGTCAACATCGGCAGGTCGTCTAATAAGGGCGACGGGCTAACTGCCGATGTTTGCAACCAGCCGACGCGATCTTCAAAAATCGCCCGCAACCAATTGCCATCGCCGGATTGTGCATCGACATCGAGCACCATCCCGGCGGTGAGCGTATCGATAATGTCAGCCGAGTCGTCCGGCGCGATATGCACATCTGCCGCCGCGTTCGTAATCACGTTGATCGGGTCGATGGGTACGAATGCGTTATCTTCATCGACTTCGTTTTCCAATGTGACATCGCCAATCAGCAAAAAAGTGACGGCTTGTCCCGGCAGTGTGTTCGGTAAATTCGCCTGCGCACTGAGGACGGCGACGCCCCATTGCTCTAATGCGAGATCAAGCGGCGCGGTTTCGATGCGTTCAAAGAGGGTTAGCGCACCGCGATCTGACGGTTGTGTGAAAAAACCCGGATCGACCTCGCGCGCGAAGGAGGCCTCGACATTGTTGAAGCCGTAACAAGCGCTGTTGCGGTCGAGTCCAGAGCAGCTATTGTCCACTCGTTCAAGCGCGAGGTCGACCAACGCCGGGCACGTCATCGCGCCTTGCTGCGCATGAAGTGACTCCGTGCCGGGCAATGCGAACACACTGCCCGCGAGAATCACCACCAACAGACCGAGCATTATTGGCAAACGCACACGCATTGCCTGTTCTCCTCGTGACTCGCAATTAATCCTTTTACTAATGGTAGCATGAATTTTCGTTTAGGGTATAGGATGCGGGTTCGAAAATCGTATATGTCTTGGCGTATGACTCGCATATACAGAAGCGCGTGTCGTATCGACGCGATTTACGCTAAGATAAGGTCAATTTTGGATAACGGGTATCATACAACGTGTGGTACATTGAGAGCAAAAATAAAATCAGGACTTACGCAGTTGAGGAATTCATCAAGCCGCCAGAGAATAAATTCTCCGCACGTAGACATAGCGGTTTCCGGCTACCATAAAGCCAAGTACCCTAAAGGGTACTATTTAACCGATAGATTAGGTAAATTGCTGTCAAATGGCTTCAGATCGATGTCACGACCGCCACAGTCTGCTGAAGCAGACTTGGTATTTCGGTAGCCGGACATTTCAATGTCTG
>RFIA01000076.1 GCA_003695675.1 Chloroflexota bacterium | reverse complement strand
GCGAAAGGTCAGTGTCTCCAATGTGCCTTGCCCATACAAATCCATCAGATACAGATAATCGCCCGCCGCGATGCTGTTTTCCTGCAACGAGCCTTTGGCATTGCGCGGGTCGCCCGGCAGCGCATCTTGTGTGAACATCCATGTATTATACACCGGCGGCGGATATGCAATCTGCGGCATGAGGACAAAGCCGTTGATACAAGCGTGAACGGGCTTGGTATGCGTGACCTCCAACATGCGATTGTATTTCTCGCTGACTTCGAGCCGCACGCTATGCTTGTTGCGGTCTAACATCAGCCAATGCACTTTGCCGAAGCCATCGCTCGACGGCAGATAGGTCGAGACACAATAAAATTCGCCGTAGATTTTCTCGCCGTCGATGAACAGATCAACATCATAATGATGCTCAGCGAGTTCAAGCGCAATGCCGATGAGCGGCGTGTCTTCAACTTCGATTTCGGCGAAGTCACCCGGTGCGAGATTCCACGTGCTAATCGGCGCGTTGACACTTGCCATGCGCGGTTCTTGATGCCGTCCGTCGGGTTGCATCGTGTGCGGATAGGGAATGCGTTCAGAAGTCGTCGGGCCGTCTTGTGTGTAGATGCGTCCGGGATGCGAGCTGCTGAGATTGACTCGCGGGTGATTGAGCGGGATGTATTCGCTGTTCATGAATCGTTCCTCACAGAAAATCGTTAGGACTTGTAGGGGCGAGACATGCCTCGCCCCTACGATGAGAACGCTTACATCTCAACGCAATTTGATGACCGCCATCGTGAAGCTGTGAGGCGGCACATCAAAATTTCCGTCGGTCAATGCGATTGACTGTTCTTCGATCATCACGCGCTGTGGAGTATCCGCCGTGTTCAGCGCGAAGGGACTATCACCGGCAACGATGTATAACATCACATCGCCGCCTGATGTGATTCCACCTAACGACAGCCGCGCCGTTTCATCCGCACTACGATTGACGACCGACAGATAAACGATGCCGTTATCCGCGTCATACGTGGCGGCGGCATCGACGGTCGGGACGGCGCTGTATGCAGGCAGGCTGCCGATGGCCTCGCTGCTGAAGGTCGGCGACTCGACAGTGCAGGCGATGGCGTGGTTGCCGCGTTGTTGTGTCAGCAGTTCCATTACAAGCGTTGTCGGCGCTTTCCATACCATCGGCGGAGTCGCGTCATCTTGCACTTGCCCGACCCAATAATCGCCGCGAGATTGCGCCACCTTGCGCCATGTGAACAACGGTGTCACCATATAATTGCCCATCACATTGATGAGATTGTAAATCGCCGTCAATTTGATTCGGTCGCAGCGTTGAATACAAGCGTTCATCAACGACCCGGCATAGAGCGCGTCGCCGATGTCGTAATCTTCGATGAAGTTCGGCGGCTTAGCGCGGATATAAGTGTTCCACTCGTCGAAGGCTATCGGTGTCGGTGGGTCGCTATGTTGTGCGACGACCGCCATCGTGTCGTCGAGCATTTCGGCGACTTCGTGCGCGGCGACCACTTTGGGAATATACATCGCTTCGGGCGGCGGCGGTGTCTCCCATTTTTCAGTGCGCACCGAATAATAATGCAGGCTGAGCCAATCGATTTCGTCGCCCGCGATGTCGAGTACGAGTTCGTTCCAATGGCCGTAAAGCTCGGTCGGCACACCGACGGCAATCAACAACAAATCGGGGTCAACGGCACGCATCGCCCGTGCAAATTCGAGATAACGCCGTGCATAAGTTTCGGCATCGACATGACCGACTTGCCAATTGCCGAATTGCTCATTGCCGACAAACCACACCTTGACATTGTGTGGCTCAATGTAACCATTCTCAATGCGCATGGCACCGTATGTCGTCGACGCATCGCCATTGCAATATTCGACCCACGCCGCCGCTTCTTCCGGCGTGCCATTCCCCATATTAGCCGTCAACACCGGGCGACTGCCGACGAGCCGGCACAAGTCGATGAATTCATCGGTGCCCATATCGTTGGACTCGATCAAATTCCACGCCGGGTCGAGATACGATGGGCGTTTGTCGATGTCGCCGATGCCGTCTTGCCAATGATAGGCGCTGACGAAATTGCCGCCCGGCCAACGCAAAAAGGTCGGCGGCCATTCGCGTATCGCCGCGACGACATCCGGGCGATGTCCACTGAGGTTGTCACCCGGCATGACGGATGCGCACCCAATCCACAAATTGCCGCGTTCAATCGTCACCGAGAATGCACCGAGCGCTTCGGTTTGTGTCGGGGTCAACATATTGCGATACGATGTCCACACATCGGCGGCTTCGATGACCCATGTTTGATCGCCGAGTTTGACCGTGACAGGCTGTCCTTCGCCTTTGAGGACGATACGCACCTGATACGAGAAACCGGCTTCGAGATACAACCCGGTTTGCTCAACGCCGTGCGGCTGCCCATCTTCATGACGAATCGTGATGCGCTGCGATTGTGTCCCGGTGTGATAGGTCGTGTTGTCATGCACAAAGAGTACATTATCATGATGTGGGTTGACGGCTTGCCACGGCAGCACCACACCATAACTCGGATTTTGTTTTGTCAGTCCTTCGCTCAGCGTGACGTACATCGCATCGTGCCCGGCGAATTTGCGGTCGCGCAGCATCTCGGCCCAATTGCCACCGTAGATCGTCTGGCCTAAATTTTCCAGATTTGCGCCGTACAGATGATCGTCAATCTCGCCGATGACCTGCTGTGGATTGATCGCGATATGTGCTTCGATCATTCGTCCCCCTCATAAGATTGATACCATGTTGTCGAAACCGGCTCACAGTCGATGACATCTGACCAACGCCGGGCATATTGATTCACGATTGCGCTCAACTCGTCTATGCGCTCAGTGCCGGTTTTATTCAACCATGAAACACGCTCAGTACGTTCAGTAAATTGACAGGCTTCGCCCCATATCGCCCGCCCACCGATATACCCGGACGCGCCATTCTCGCACGCGATTCGCACCTGCTTGCGAAAGGACTCGTAATCGACACCGGCGCTGAGCAACACCCATGGGCAATCAATGCGGTTCGTCAGTTGGCGACAAGCGTCCGCCCATTGCGCTTCATCAAGATTGTGCGCAATGTCAAGCGGAAATTCGAGCTTGAGGACATCCGCGCCGAGTTCGGCAATGCGTTGTGCCGACTCAATCACGAGGCGTGCGCGGTCTGTGGCATAGGCTGCTGAGTCCGCCGCATCACGAAAGGGATAGATAATCGGCTCGGCATACAACGGTATATCGTAGATGTCGCATTGCTCGACCACTCGTGAGACAATTTGTTCTTGCTGCTGCGCGATTTCGACATCATCGGGATTGTAATAGAAGAACAACTTGACTCCATCCGCGCCCATGCGTTTGATCTTCGCCACACACCAATCCGAACGTAGTTCAACCACACGCGGCAACGGATTCATTTCGTAGTCGGCTTTTTCGAGTTCGACGAGCAATCCGATTTGATTGACCGTGTTGTTGTGTATCGCCTGCGCCGCGCTGTAGAGTGGGTCGAGCAAGATGCCGCTGCATTTCCGCCCGACAATGCTCACCACATCATGCTTGAATGCCACAATCTCGTCATCGCTGATGTCCATCGGCGCGGCGGGATTCATCACGCTGCGCAACGCATCTTGATGGTCGAGCGCTAAAATCGTGAACAGACCACCTGCACTTGCCCGATACAAGGCACGATATTTGCCGACCGACACCCGCCGTTTAGCCATCTGTGTTAATCCATACACTTTTGACTTCGGTGTACAGGTCAAGCGCTTCTTTACCCATCTCGCGGCCATGACCACTTTGCTTATAACCGCCGAACGGTGAGGCCGCGTCGGTGTCGCCCCATGTGTTAATCCACACCGTCCCTGCTTGTAAGGCCGCCGCCATGCGATGCGCCCGTGCGAGATCACGAGTCCACACCCCGGCAGCGAGTCCATATTCGGTCGCGTTGGCCCGCTTGACGATTTCGTCCGGGTCGTCAAAGGGCATCGCGCACACAACGGGGCCGAAAATTTCTTCGCGGGCGATGCGGGCGCCGTCATCAACCTGCGTGAAAATCGTCGGCTCGATGAAATACCCCTCGGTGTACTCGCCACCCATACGCTTGCCGCCGGTGACCGTTTGCCCGCCGACGGCATAACCCTCATCGACATAACCGAGCACCTTGTCGAGTTGTTCGCGGCTGATGACCGGGCCGATGTCCGGCTGTTCGGTATACATACCCGGCCCAACTTTGATCTTGCGGGCTTCGTCGGCCATCCCCTGCAAGACGCGCTCATAAATCGGACGTTCGATATACAAGCGCGACCCCGCCGTACACGATTGCCCGTTGTTGCCGAAGATCGCCCATGTCGCGCCGACGATGGCATTCTCGATGTCGGCATCGGCGAAGATGATATTCGGGCTTTTGCCGCCGAGTTCGAGCGTCACCCGTTTGAGATTGCTGACCGACGCCTTGATGATATGCTTCGCCGTTTCGACACTGCCGGTGAAGCCGATTTTGTCCACACGCAGATGCTCGGTGAGTGCAGCGCCGGTTGTGTGACCGAAGCCCGTGAGTACATTGAAGACACCGGGCGGGAAGCCGGCTTCCTCAAATAATTGCGCGAGATACAACGCACTCAGCGGTGTTTGCTCCGCCGGTTTGAGGATGATGCAATTCCCGGCGGCGAGGGCGGGCGCAATCTTCCACGCGGCCATCAAGAGCGGATAATTCCACGGCACGATTAAACCGCAGACACCGACCGGCTCACGCACGGTGTAATTGAACATGCCCGGTGTGTTGACCGGAATCGTCGCGCCTTCAATTTTCGTCGGCCAACCGGCGTAATAACGGAAGTGGTCAACCGAAAGCGGCACATCATCGGTGCGCGTTGTGTTGAGTGGTTTGCCATTGTCGAGCGAGTCGAGTTGTGCCAAAATCTCGCCGTGTGCTTCGATCAAATCCGCTAAGCGCCAGATGAGTTTGCTGCGTTCTGCCGCCGTCATCCGGTTGCGCCACGGCCCCTCGTCGAAGGCACGTCGCGCCGCCGTGACGGCCACATCAACATCGGCACTCTCGGCAGAGGCGACCTGTGTCAATTCGCGCCCGGTAGACGGATCAATCGTTGGGAAGGTTTTGCCACTTTGCGCGGGCAACCACTCGCCGCCGATGTACAATTTGTGTGTCTGTGCGAGAAAGTTCTCCACATCCGGGTTGAGGGGAATGTATTTTTCGGGTAGCGTAATCATGATCGTACTCTCATTTATCGATTAATTTTCCGTTGGGGCACAACGTGTTGTGCCCTTATGGCGCTTGTTCCAACTTCGTGAAGAAATCGCGGAAGATCGCGTCGCGGTCAATGCCGTATGCTTCGCGCATCAGATGCGCGTCGGCGCGGTCGTGATGCCAACGCTTATCATCGCCGAGACGCGGCGCCCGCACGAGATCACTCGGCACCCAATTGGGATTGAGCAACCACGCGATGTTAATCAAATCCCAGATAATCCATGTGCGGCCAAAGTGGTCGTCGATGCCTTGAAAGGCGTAATGTGGATTGTGCGTGTACAACCAGTAGAGATAATCGCCGATGGCGCCTTTGCCGCGTACCCACGTTTCCATCTCCGGCAACGACAAACGCAACTGCGCCCCGATGTGAAAACCGGGCAAATACACATGCGGCACGCCGCTGTCGAATAGCAGTTGCGAGGCCAGCATGTCTTGTTCGAGATTGAACGAATAATTCGGTTGTTTGACCGTCGTCGGGTAACCGGCTGTCCACGTCACGACGATGCGGTCGATGATTTCGGGCGCGAGCAACAAGGCCGAAGCGATATTCGTCGCCGCGCCAATCGCCACGATGTACAACGGGTCGTCGCTGCTGCCGGCCAATGCCCGTTCGACGAGATGCTCCGCCGCCGGACTGCGAATCGGATCATCAAGCGATGTCAGATAACCCGGTGAGCCGCGAAACACGACGCCATCGGCGTTGGCATTCATCTTGTCGTAGACGACGAGAATTTCTTGGTAACTCTCTTCCATGCCGACATCCGGCGCGACCATCGAAATATCATCGGGGGTTTTACCCTGTGCGGCGAGGCGGGCAATTTGCTCACCATAACGCGAGAGCAATACACGGTCTTCATCACTTGCACTGTCCGGCGCGGATTGTGCGGCATACGCCCGGCGCATTTCCTCGACACGATATTGAAATGAATACGGCGCGGCATACACGCCTTCGATATGCAGCACATCCTGTGAAAGCAACGCCCACGCAAGCGTGAATTGATCGTCGATTTCGTTCTTCGCGTCGGTGTCAATGACGATGCGCACCGCACCCGACGGCGGCTCAAGCAGCGCCCGCATTTGTTCTTCCGCGATTTTCGGGAAGCGTTTGTCACTCATGCGACGACACCTTTCTCGCGCAATTCGGCGATATGGTTGTAACCGAGTTCGCCCAAAATTTCGTCGGTATGTTCCCCCAATCGTGGCGGATGGCGGCGGTAGACAAGCGGTGTGTCTTGCAAATGCACCGGCGTCGCCAACGACTTGACGATGCCGAGCGCCGGGTGTTCGAGTTCGACGATGAAACCACGTTCGATGATGTGCGGGTCGGTCAGCGCTTGCTCAACCGTGTTGATGCGACCACACGGCACACCGACATCGCGCAATTCGCTCAGCCACTCGTCGGTCGTCTTGTGTTGGATGATGTCGCGCACAATCGGCAGCAACTCGCCATAATGGTCGATGCGGTCGCCATTCGTCAAAAAGCGCGGGTCGTCGGCCAATTCACCGCGCCCGACATGCGCACAAAATGCCCGCCACACATTGTCCGACCCGACACCAAGAATGAACCAATCGCCGTCGGCACCTTGCACCGCTTCATAAGGCACGACTTGTGGGTGGCGGTTGCCGCGACGCGGCGGGTCTTCGCCGGTGGCGAAATATTCACCGGCATAATTTTCAAGCCATGTCATCTGTCCCTCTTGCAACGACATATCGATGAATTGCCCGCGCCCGGTTGTGTGCCGCGCTTGTAATGCCGCGAGAATGCCGATGAGTGTGAACAAACCACACGTCATATCCGCAATCGGAGTCGGGAAGCGCATCGGCGGGCCATCGACTTCTCCCGTCAACGCCATCGTCCCCGACTCGGCTTGCGAGACGAGATCATAACCCGGTTGGTCGGCGCGTGGGCCTGTGCGCCCATAACCGCTAATCGAGGCATAAATCAAACGCGGATTGATCGTGTTGAGGGTCTCGTAATCAATCGCATATTTTTTTAGTGAGGCATTCGTCGCCAAATTCGTCATGAAGACATCGGCATCGGCGACGAGTTTGTGCAAAATTTCGCGGCCTTCGGTCGTTGCGATATTGAGCGCGATGTCGCGTTTATTGCGATTGACGGCCAAGTAATAACAACTTTGGTCGCCGATGTAGGGCGGCGCCCACTGCCGCGATTGATCGCCGACACCGGGACGCTCGATTTTGATGACATCCGCGCCCATGTCGCCGAGCATCATGGCGCAATACGGCCCGGCCAATGCCTGTGTTTGATCGATGACTTTCAGTCCTGCGAGAGGCGGTGAGGTCATATAATGTGTGTGCTCCTAAATTGTATCCAAGTTAACGTATTCACGAACGGTAAAATAAAGACCTTTGCGGCTTTGCGGTTCAATCATCTTTTCATGCCTGTGCTTCTTGCCCACGTTTCCACCAAACGATGAGCATCCCAATCAATGAAGCGACTGCCCACAATGCAAACACCGCGCTCCACCCGGCGTGGTCGATGACCGCGCCAATGCCGATACCCGCGATGCCACCGCCGACATTCGAGACGGCGTTAATCGTCCCGGTCACAGACGAAGAGCGCCCTTCTCGCGAAAGAATCAACGGTATCGACGAGATGACGAGACCGCCGGAGCCGACAGCCGCCATCAGCGTCGGCGCGAACAGCAACACCTGCCCGCGCACCGGCAGCACAACCATCAGCGCGAAGCCGGCTGTTGCGATGGCAAGCAGCACCGCCGTCGTCCTGAAAATGCTGCTCCAACGCGCCACCATCGACCGTGCCAAAAAGATTCCCATCCCGGCAATCGCCTGCAAAATCGCCGCGATGAAGGCCATCAGCGTCGGTGAAAATAAACCCGTATCTTCGACATACGTCGGCAGCCAGATGAAGGTGCCGATATTGCTGAAGCCGACCATCAGCGCGACAATCAACACCGGCCACAATTGCCGCCACTCGCCGGTTATCGCGCTGATGTGAAATCCGTTGCCGTCCGCATTCTCCTTCACCGGCGAGTCGATACCCGACCGCCACCAGAAAAGCAGCACGCCAATCAAGAGCAGGCCGGGTATCCAAAAAGCCGCCTCCCAACCGCGCCACGCGACGAGTTGCCCGGCGACGACCCACGTCAACGCCGCGCCGAGTACATAACTCAAGGGCATAATTGTTGAGACCCGTTTGGCTTGTGCTTTGTCGAGCCGTTCCGCGATGATGCGCAACATCGGCGGCCATCCTGTCGATTGCGCGAAGCCGTTGATGCCCCACAACACGGCCATCACAACCAGCGATGTTTGCAGCGCGAACAATAAATTCGCCGCAATGATGACGATCAATCCAAACGTGACGATGCGATGTGGACTGAAATGACTGCCGAGTTCGCCATTGATGAATAAGCCGGCGGCGTAAGCCCAAAACAAGGCCGTCCCCAACACACCGACTTCGGCCTTGCTGACGCGCAGCGCTTCCGACAATGAGGTCAATGCCGGGCTGAAGTTGACCCGCCCCAAATAAAAGAGCGCATACGTCAGCCAGATTGTGATGACCATCTGACGCTGCGCTGCCGAAAGATCAGCCGTTTGCGTCTTAATTGCTGTTGCGCGGGACAAACCATATCCTATCTGAGGGGAAATGAACGTTTATTTCGTCGCCCTCATTAATCTCGCCCGGCAAGTCGGCACTGCGAATCGCTTCGATCTCGCAATCATCAATCGCGATCTTGTAGCGGGTGTAGGTGCCGACATAAATCCGTGAGCGCACACGCCCGGTGACGACATTCTCACCATTGGGCACATCATGGCCGATGGCGATTTGCTCCGGGCGAATCGTCAGCACGCTGTCGCCTTCCGGTGCGTTATCGCTATTCTTCGCATTGAAGACAAAATTCCCGACCGACGTCTCAACCTTGTTGCCGTTGCGATTCGCATCGATGAAATTGACGCCGCCGAAGAAACGCGCCGCCCGTTCCGAAATCGGACGTTGATAAAATTCGTCCGGCGAGGCGAATTGTTGCAAGACGCCCTCAAACATCAGCGCGATTTTGTCCGCGAGCAACACCGCCTCTTCTTGATCGTGAGTCACGAACACAGTCGTGACTTTGAGCTGCCGTTGAATGCTGACGATCAGTTCCCGCATTTCATCGCGCAGATGGGCGTCGAGATTGCTGAGTGGTTCGTCGAGCAACAGAACCCGCGGTTCGGTGATGAGCGCCCGCGCCAACGCGACACGCTGCTGTTGCCCGCCGGAAAGTTGATTCGGGCGGCGGTCTGAAATGTCCGGCAGCTTGACGAGTTCGAGCATCTCTTGTACTTTTTGCCGGATGGTGCGCTTATCGACACCACGCATCTTGAGGCCGAAGCCGACATTATCGCCGACGCTCATATAAGGGAATAACAAATAATTTTGAAACACCATCACCGCACCGCGCTTCTCCGCCGGTATCGCGATGACATCTTCGCCATCGAATGTGATGCGTCCCCGTGTCGGGCGAATCAACCCGGCGATCATTTTGAGCGTCGTCGTTTTGCCACAACCGGACGGCCCCAAAAAGGCGACCAATTCGCCGTCGGGGATGTCGAGCGAAAAATCGCTGACCGCCGCTTCATTCGCGCCAGGATAAACTTTCGTCAATTTGTCGAGATACACATGCGTCATATTTGACCGAAACCTCCTATCGCGCTTTTGCCGGAGAGGAAGCGCGATGTCAAAATCAAGATCAAAATCGCCGGGCCAATGAAGACCAAAGATAAGGCCGCGATATTCGGGTTGCGGCCCCCCGGTACTGTCGAGAATAAGAGCACCGGCATCGTAATCACTTGCCCGCCACCGATCAAAAATGTCAAAATATATTGACTCCACGAGACGAGAAACGCGAACAAACTCGCCACCATAATGCCGGGAAAGATCGCCGGGAAGGTGACGTAGCGAAAGGTCGCGATTGGCCCCGCGCCAAGTGTCCGCGCTTGATCTTCAAAATCGGCGTTGTAATTGGCGAACACCCCCGAAAGCGTCAACACGACGTAAGGCATGACGGGAATCAGGTGTACCAGCATGACACCGGGTATCGTCCCGGACAATCCCCAACGGATGAAATTGATATTGAGGCCGAGACTGATTGAGATACCGGGCACGATAATCGGCGCGAGAATGAAAAACTCGACGACGCGCTTGTAACGGAATTTGTACATGCCCAACGCTCGCGCCGCCGGTATGCCGATGATGATGGACACCCACGTCACCACGACGGCGATGAGCGTGCTGTTCCACAGTGCTTCACCGACTTTGAAATTCGGCGCGAAGATATTGTCCCATGCTTGCAAGCTCAATTCCTTCGGGAAGAATTGTGGATAGAACCAGCGAAAAGCAAAGGCGTTAATCAAAAATGTGAGCAAGGGCAACAACAAAAACAGTAGAATCAACCCAATCGCTGCATAACGCAATACACCGGCAAGCGGCGATTTCGCTTCGGTGATGACCGGCGCATCTTGCATTGATGTTGTGCGTTCCAAATTTTGTGTCGTCGCCATAAGCGTCTACTCCTGTCGAATGGCGCGGCGGCTGAGCCATTGATATACAAAGACCAGCACGAGCACAATCACGGCGATAATCATACTGATTGCCATACCTTCGGTACGCGAATTCAAGTCTGGATCGCGGAAGAAGCGGTCGGTCGTCACCGAGAGCATCCGCGGGAAGCGTACCCCCAAAATCGCCGGGACTTCAAACGAGCCGAAGGTGAAGGCGAACACAATCACCGAGCCGGACAACAAGCCCGGCAAGATCAACGGTAAAATCACATAACGAAAGCGTTGCCAACGATTGGCGCCGAGGCTGCGGGCGAGGTCTTCATAATCTTCGCCGAGCGATTGCAACACAGCCAGCACAATCACACCGAGAAAAGGCGCTTCCTTCCACACAAATGAGAGGATAATACCGATGCCGAGACTGTCGCGCACGACAATGGGGAATTGATTCGGTGCGCCAATCACACCAATTTGTGCCAAGCCGCGTGAAATCAAACCACTTTGCGAAAACAAAAACAAGATACCAATCGCTGCCACGACATGAGGTATTGGCAAATTAAATTGAAACAAAAAGGTCGCGACGCGCTTGCCGACGAAGGTCTGTCGCAGCAGCAACGCCGAGCCAATTGCCAGCACTGCCGACAAGAACGTACTCGCAAAGCTGACCCACAACGTCAACACGAGACCACGCCAAAATTGCTCGGTTTGTGGCCCGGCGAAAAGAATGTTGTTGTAGGCATCAAGGCTCAGCTCAGTATTCCCGATACGCGGTTGCCAACCGAGACTCTGCAAGAAGCCGTAATACAACGCGCCGCCAAAGAGAATGATGACAATTGCCATCGTCGGGGCGAGCATAATCGGGATTCGCCAACGTTCCCAAAATGTCATCGAATCAATCCTCACAAAAATTATTGAATCGCAAAAGACGTAAAGAAAAACAATTCATTATTCGATTGCGTCAACCAATGCAAGCGCCACCTCATACACCGACTCGTTGGCGCGATTCAAAGCATTCATCTCATCATCGGCAAGCGGTTCGAGAAAAGTCCGCCCGCGCGTCAAATCATCCCACACGACTAACAACGACGCACACGCCATATCAAAATAATTGCTGACAGCATAAGTCGTCGCTGTTTCCATATCAACGCCGAGATAACCCGCATCGCGCCATTGGTTAATCAACGTCGTGTTTTGATAAAACAATGTTGACCATGTGAGGTGCTTGCCGCGATGCGTTGTGTGATCACGCTGTTGCAGCAAATCGTCGGCACGTTGCAACCATGCGGCTGTCCCTATGCCGATGCCATCTTGCGCATATAAATGCGCGACCCCGTCGTGACCGTGCGCAGTCGTGGGTAAGACAATGTCTCCCGTTTTCAGATGTGATTGCAAACCGCCACACGTCCCGATTTGAAGCGCCAATTTTGCGCCGAGAATGCCAAATAAGTGAATAATTTCAACCGCACGCGGCGCACCATACGCCATGCAAAAAATAATCTTTTTGTCGTGCCAATGTCCCCAAAAAATATCTGGGAAGTTGAGTTCGCGCACATCCGTCAAATAACTGAGCCGCCATTGTTGACGCTGTGCCCGCCACCACGAACCTTCGACAATCACAGCGTCGGGCAGGTCGTCGTCAGCGAGTTCAAGCGCTTGTTGCCATTCGGCGGCGGTCACTTCAAGCACGATGATAATCTTTCAAATAATTTCTTGTAAGGGCACGGCATGCCGCGCCCTTACAGTATTCGATCACACTATATTGACTAATTCTGCAAGACGTTGGCTTCCCAATCGGCTTCGATGAGTGCCTGATATTCAGCTACGATGTCCGACACCAACGAGTTGGCGAGATCTTCTGCTGGGGCCGCGCCGACACCGAGATCTTCAAGCGCCGCTTCAACGGCAGCACGTTCATCGGGGTCAGTGATACGGGTTACATCAATCGCCAGACCGTCACCCCAATTATCCGGATTCGCTTTAGCAGCCTGAAGCTCAGGACGTAGGACGAGATTTGCCAGCACGAGTGCAGCGGCTTTGTTCGGCGAGTTGAATGGAATCGCGAGATAGTGACGATCACCAATCATATTGTCGTTGAAGGTGAAAGCCCGGGCTGTTTCGGGTAGGAGACCGGCGTTGATGTCCGGAGTCGCGCCAGCAGGGCTTTGCGTCACGGTAAAATCAATCTCTCCATTGGCGAACAATTCGTTCAATTCATTGCGATTGGCCGGGTAAGTTTCGCCTTCGCGCCACAGGTTCGGCTCCCACGAATTGAGCAAATCCCACAACGCCGGCGCCCACATATCGTACAACTCTTGATTGAAGGGGCCGACCCATTGCTCTTGGCCGCCGCTGATTTCAAACAGGGCTTGTTTCACAAAGCGTGTCCCTTGAAAAGCGCCGGGACCGGGTGCGATGTAGGTGAAGCGACCGGGATTATTCTCAATCCATGTCGTCAATTCGGCGTAGCTGCGCGGCAGATCTTCTTCGCTCATGCGTGCCGAATCGTAGATGAAGTGCAATTGCGCACCGCCCCATGGGCTTTCCATACCATCAACCGGACGACCAAAGTCGAGCGCGACTGCCGGATTGTCCCAGTCCACAAAGACGCTGTTCGGAATGCTGCGCGACCACGGGCCATACAGCAAGTCGGCTTGCTTCAATGTGTTGAAGTTTTCGCCATTGATCCAGATAAGATCAATCGCGCCATTTTCGGTCTCACCAGCTTCGGCTTCACTCAAAACCTGATTGACTGCATCGACGGTGTCGGCAAGCGGCACACGATTGAGTGTGATACCGAATTCTTCTTCCAAAACCGGGCCGTAGAAATTGTCAACAAAGTTGTTGATGAGGTCAGAGCCGCCCCACATGTGCCAATTCACGGTTTGACCGCGTGCTTCTTCCAACACGGCATCCCAACTCTCGAAACCCGGCGGTGGGCAACTGTTCGGGTCATCACCGGGTTCGAGGACGCACCCAGCATCTTGCGCCGCAATCGCACCGGCAAAACCGAGCGACATCACGACCACAATCAGCAGGGCAGACAACATTTTGCGCTTAAACATTTTTACCGATCCTCCTCATATAAATTGACTGATATTTATTTAATCCTCCGTCGAAATGACGGCGGTTTGCTACCCATTCATCCGTAGGGGCATGGCGTGCTGTGCCCTTACAATCGTCCACGATTTTTGTAGAGGCGGTTCGCGAACCGTCCCTGCGTCGCAACGCATTCAGGCGTAGGACGACGTATGCCTCGCGTCTATACATTCACACCTTCGAGCTGCAAATAATCGACATACGGCACTTTTTCGATCAAGCGCATTTTCTTCCACGCCGCAAATTCCAGCAACTCGCTCGTGACATCGCCTTGACCGACGGCGTAATGATGTTCGTGCCCGCGTACCGTCAATGTATTAATCAAGTCCATCAGATCAAGCGGTTCTTTGTTGAGTTGAAATTCAGAGAACCAACCGCGCGTTCCGTCGAAGCCGTTTTGCTCGCGTTCCACAATATCGGTCTTCAACACCAGCAGACTCGAGGCGTCATCGCCGACATACGTCACGGTCGTCTGTTGTGGACGAAAAACTTGATCGCCCGCGACACCATACGGCCCGTCGTCTTGTTTACGACCGAGCGTGACATGATCGACCCATTTGATGCCGTCGTCGTTGGCGAAATGTCGCGGCGAGACACCGCAATGCCACATCAGCATCGCATTCGTTTCCGGGTCGAGCGCCGTCATGTCGAGCAGCGTTGATGATTGCGGTTTGCCCGTCAGCAAATTGAGCAAGTGCATACTGATGACGCCGGGCACATCGCCCTCGCACGAGACCGGGATGCCATCTTCGCTGCCGAGCCAACTGTAGGCCATACACGGCGCGATCTTGTAAAGCTGCTGAAATTTCGACCAACATTGCACAGCAAGCGCGTCATAGTCGTATTCTTCAGCGAAGTCACGCAGTGCCATATACAAGCGGGTCACACGGTCGAAGGCGCTGTCTTCGCTGACGGTGATGGCCGACGCCGCGCCCTTGATTTCTTTGACGAGCGCTGTCACTGGCGCTTTGTCATAACCTTTGGCACGCTCGACAATCGATGCCAATTCGTGTTGTTCGATAACGACGCCAAGCCGCGACCGCAACGTTCGCTCATCAAAGATCATATCGTGAAACCCGTCCGAAAGTCCACCTATCCATGCGATACGGGTGTGTTCTAAATTCTTGACCGCCGTCAACGCCCGCACGGTAATATCGAATCGATTGCGGAACGAGTCGCTTTCGACATGACCATAAAACCATTTGTACGGAATCTCTTCATGGCGGAAGTAACGCTTGATGATACTTGCATATTGACTCATCGAAACCAGCGAATGAATTTTAATCTCGCCTTCCATTTCGGGGTCGGGTGTCGCCCACAAGCCGAGATAGGGCGCGGTTTTGACGAGTGGCAACAGTTGGTCGCCCATACTACACGCGCTGTTTTGCAACATGAGTAGGTCAATTTGCTTAGTACGTAAATACTCAGCAGCTCTCGCGGCGCTGTCTTCATCCATCACTTCGTCTTTGACGGCGACGAGTTCAAAGTCGAGTTCTTTGGCCGCTTTGCGCAATCCTCTGATTGCGCGTTGCCGTTGGTCATACTCACTCGCGTAATAGGTCGCGATTGAAACACCGACATAACCGACACGCAATTTATGTTTCGCCATCCTCTTGTCCTCTCCAGTAATCCCACATTGCTTTGAACATCACCGCCATTGATGCTGCCCCTGCGTCGACCTGCCCGCGCGACCGTTCACCGGTGAATTTCGCCCGGCCATATTGCGCGACCATCTCCGCCGTGGCGTCTGCACCCTGTTGCGCGGCGTCGGCTGCGGCAGCCAGCGCGTCGGCCAGCGATTGATCTTCATCATTGGCGATTTTCAACGCATCAAAAGCCGGTTGCAACGCATCGATCATCGTCTTGCCGCCGAGTTCGGCTTTACCACGTTCGATCACACCGTTGAGACCAGCTTGCCACATCGCCGCAAAATCGACGACGCCGAGCGTTGCTTGGCCTTTGACGGCGGCACTCGCCTGCAAAAAGAGTGTACCGTACAACGCGCCGGACGCCCCGCCCATAGCGTTCATCAGGGTCATCGCTGTCACGCGCAGCACATCCGACGGCGT
>RFIA01000075.1 GCA_003695675.1 Chloroflexota bacterium | reverse complement strand
CCCAATGTTTGTATAAGAGTTGGCAAGAGTAAAGCCGTTGATGGAATTGAATCGAGCGGGACGAAGTAAACCCCGTCATGGAAGGCGTCGTGGAGAGAATGCACAACATAATGTGCGAGAGTTGTTTTGCCGATACCGCCTGGCCCCATCAAGGTAATCAGACGGTAGTCTGGGTCATGTAACCATGTGACGATTGTGTTGCATTCATCATTGCGACCAACGGGCGCAGCTAACAATGATGGATAATTGAGCATGAAGTCCCCCCTATTCAACACAATACACCCATCTGTAGGAATGACATACCCAATTGTTCCACAAAAACAACGCATCGCACATGATTTGTTTCACAACATCCCCCGGAACTTTATTTGTTTATCCTATGGTAATTACGCCCGTACCAATAGTTACCAATCACAATTTCGTTACAATTGTACAGACAAACAAGGGTGAACGCATTATGCGTATTGTTGATATATCAATGATGACGCTTATGATTTTTGCATGGGGATGGAGAATGTTGCGTAGGGGGCGTTGATAATCACGACATCATCAAAGTTCGACAAACACGCCGCTTTAATGATAAAATGTGAGCGCTCACAGGGACTATAGCAACTTTATTCGCCTTCGTCAACAGATTCCCATTACAGGTACAGGTTTCTCATGTCGCAAGCTCGACGTATCACCATGAACGATGTCGCCAAAAAAGCCGGTGTTTCTTATCAGACGGTCTCGCGTGTGATAAACAATCATCCGAGTGTCGCGGTGGAAACGCGCTATCGTGTCCTCGATGCTATCAACGAGTTGGGCTATGAACCCAGCCGCGCCGCGCAAAATCTTGCCGGTCGAGAATCACGCACGATTGGCGCTGTCGCCTTTGGTTTGAATGATTATGGCCCATCGCAAATCGTGATTAATATGGAAAAAGTTGCTCGTGACTTCGGCTATGATTTTCTAATTTACAATGTGACCGAAATCTCGCGGGGTGGCGTGATGGCCGCCATCCGACATTTTAATCGTTGGCAAGTGGACGGCCTGTTCATCATCCCGCCGACGATACATGCTGTCTACACAGACCTCGTGTCGATGTGTAATTATCCGATTATGTACATCGGCGCGACACCTGACCCTCGCATCCCCTCTGTCGCTATTGATCAAAAGCGTGGCAGTGAGCTGGCGACTGAATATCTGATTGAACACGGCCATCGACAAATTGTTGAAATCAGCGGGCCGCTCGATTGGTTTCATGCACGAGCGCGTCATGAAGGTTGGCGGACGACCATGAAGAAACACAATCTGGAGCCGCAATATAGCATCGCCGGGGATTGGAGTGCCGCTAGCGGGTATTGTGTTGCACAACAATTGCTGACCGACACCATGCCGATGACAGGGGTGGTCGTCGCCAACGACCAAATGGCGCTCGGTGCGTTACGGGCTTTTCATGAAGCCGGGTGGCGCGTGCCCGAAGATATTTCACTCATTGGTTTCGACAATATCCCCGAAGCTGCGTATTTTGAGCCGCCGCTGACGACAATCCAACAAAATTTCAAACAACTTGCCCTTCAGAGTATTGAGCTAATGATTGATATACTCAAAAATCGTGATGCGCATTCAAATCATGCTCTCATTGTTCCCGAATTAGTTGTGCGAGCGAGTGTCGCCCCATCGACTTAAAATACGCCCAATCATGAATCGCAATTGGCAGAAAACACATCTACTGCTACAATAGAAATTCCTCGAAAAGCGACAACCTCCGGGAAGCAGCCGGAGGTCGCCAAAGAAGCAACACACAATTTGTGGGAATACTGTGTGTAACACCCTATCCGGGAGGAATTCAACACGGGTTGGGTTCCTCAATGCAATTGTCGGTGGCGAGTATCGCCTGTTGGTGTTGCGAAGATTGTATCCATCGTTGTAATTTTGAAATCAATAACGGCAATATCAACCATTTTTGTCGAGATGAAGCGGTCGAGTTTAATGATTTGCGCTTCTTTTGATGTTCCTTTGCGAGTTTGATAAGGCGATTCTTTTGCCTACGGCGTTCTGCCTCCGACTCTCTAAATTGCAACGCTTTTTTGATGCAATATCGTTCATCATACATGATGGTGTTCCTTTTCATCTTCATCAGCACAATAACACTATACGACAGCGCAATCCAAAGGTGAATTTATTTAGTTTTTTCTAAATCGAACATTCGTACTAAGGCACACTCATCATGCAAATGGGTTGGACTGGTTATTTCTCCACACATCCAACCTTGTACACTGCTATATAAGTAGAATTTACAGGGGCAATTTTGTGATAACAATACGCATGACACCGGATGATTTATTGCAAACACGTTTTATGTATAGTCCATCAGTCGAAATACTGACCAGTTACTTCACATTGGTGAACCCGCACTGCACATGGATTCCACAACGGTGGAAAGATGAAGCCTATCGAGCGTTGTATGATGTCGAGTTGCCATATCTCAGTGTATTTGTCACACCGTCATGGTATGCTGCTGACCTCTTGATTCCAAGTTTAGATACCTCGACACCAACACTTGAAGACGAAATTGAGCAGTTATTGCATTTGCCGAATCAGGCCATACAATATGAAATCGAGTGTTTGTTGCGATGTGGTGCGACGTCCCCAATAATCGAACATTTTCTGCTTGAACCAAGAGAGTCGATACGGCGGCTGGCACGCGACATGCGTGTGTATTGGGAGCGTGTGTTGAAACCGCAGTGGCCGGGTATTCAGGCTATTCTTGAGGGTGACATTTTGTATCGGGCGCGGCAGATTGCGCTCAATGGGACGACATCTGCTTTTGATGATTTGCATAAATGTGTCTATTATGAACATGAGCGCGGATATGTTCAGATTGACATGGCTTGCGAAAATACAGTTCAACTTGACGGCAGCGGTCTGCGATTGATACCGACGACGTTTTATAGTACGACGGGTCTTTATGTGCAATGGGATACAGTTGCCTGCGGTTTCCCTGTGATTATCTACGGCGCCCGTGGGCGCGGTTTGCTGCCTCAGGCGAAGTCGGAACAAGAGACCTCATTAGAATATGCGCTCGGCACCGGGCGAGCACGAGTCTTGCAAGTGCTGACGACGCCGTCGAACACAGGCGAAATTGCGCGTCAACTCGATGTGACTGCCGGGGCCGTATCGCAACATTTGCAACGCTTGAATCAGGCCGGGTTGGTCGCGCCGCATCGCAGCGGCAAACGAGTCTTCTATCATCTCACCGACCGCGGCGAACAACTGCTGATGCTTTTCGACCGCACGTAATTTCGCTTTGCGCCCTTGGCAGCTTTGCGGTTTAATAGAATGGCTGTTGTCAATTCAATACATCGGATAAAGCTATTGCAGAAAATTGTCGCGTGGGTGATGCGCTTGTGGGTGGCGCTGTTGTTGTTTTTCGGTTCGGAGATTGTGTTGTGGGCAAACCCGTCCAGTCGCGAATTGCAAGATTGGGTACTCATCGCCATTGCCTATCTCGCGCTCAGCACGCTGCTGCTTGACGTGATCCAACGTTATCGCATCCGCAATCTATCTGGCCTATTATTTGTGTCCGGGTTGTATGCGCTGTTGGCATCGCTCATCATCAACCCGGAGACGACGCTGATTGATGTGCCGCGCACGATTGCGACTCGTGTGCTCGGTGCGCATACATTTGTCGCGTGGATGATGTTGTCGTTCATGTTGATACTCAGCGATGGCCCGCGTCGCAAATCGGGTGTTGCCGTGCCGATTCTCTCAGCTATCGCCGGGTTCGGGTGGGGCGTATGGGTGCGCTACTTTCCACTCGAAGCCGACACAACACGCGCCGTCGTCTCATTAGAAACGATGCTAGGGCGTGGCGTGCCCGTCATCTTCGCGATATTGGTGCTGTTTATCATACTTTTCCGCAATACGAAACATATCTCCGCCGATGATCTGCGCCTTGTCCCCATGTTGAGGTTTGGGGTTGTCATCATCATGGTGGGGGTGTTCGTCCTTCGCTTCGATAGCACATTCTACCCAGACGCTGCGTTCGGTATTGTCACATCGTTGATTGTTTTCGCTGGGTTGGTCGTTTGGTTTCAAGCACAGACACAACGCCGCACTCTGCTCGACCGGCGTATTCCCATCCGGCCATTATTCCCCCCATTGATTGTCCTCTCGATGACATCATTCACAGGACTCGGCGCGGTCGGTTATGGCTTACCGCGTGAGGTCATCGGCGTCGATTTGCTGGCTGTATTGACGGGGATGTTCACGATATTTGGAATTGTGTGGCTGCCGCTTGTGTCCGTGATTTTGGGGATACAAGCATTTCAACAGCAGGTGCGTTCGGAAGATATTTGAATACACACTTTGATGACCGGGTACGGATGTAACCCGGTCATCAAGTTGCTGCGATGTAACGTGGTCAGTCATCGTCGGTAAAGTCGTGACGGCGGACAACGTTGTAACCTGTGGCGATCAAAATCGCGCAATTCATGTCGAGTTGATATTCGTCGAGCAAATAATCAACAATAGCATCCGGATTCCGCAACCGCACATTGCAGGTGTCGAGAATATGATACCATTCTTGAATCGATTTACCCGTATTGCTCTCGATGAGCGCATTATGCTCAGACATGATCCCCCCTTTTGTTCAAAATCATGCGATGTCTTAAGTGTATAGCAAGTTATTACAGGCGGATGATAAAGAAATATCGGCACGACTCTGCGTTGAATCTGTTGATTTTGCTTGGCATTTCGATATCTTAGTGGTTGAACATCTTGTATTTTCAGAGGGTCACTCGTCGCCGAAGAAGTAGAATTCGAGCACAGCGCGGGTGATAGGGGCAGCGACCGCCGATCCATCTCCGGAATTTTCGACGAGGACGGCGATGGCGATTTCGGGATTTTCACGCGGGGCATAGGCGGCGAACCATGCGTGTGGCGCGGTGCCAGCGCCGGGTGCT